>JAKSQL010000158.1 GCA_024404125.1 Clostridia bacterium | reverse complement strand
CTTAACTTATATCCCACAATTCTGTCAAGCACACGTCTTGTTTGCTGTGCATCAACAAGATTAAGGTCAATTTTTCGCGGTGCGGCAATTCCCGCCTTGACACCGGTTTCGGTTATTTCGTTAAAGGATACACGGTTTTTCTCATTAAAATCGAGCCCTAAAATCTGTGCTAAATGCCAAGAAATTGCCTCGCCCTCACGGTCAGGGTCGGTTGCAAGCAAAACTCCGTCACTTTTAGCGGCGGCATCTTTAAGTTGGCTTATCAGTTCTTTTTTCTCGGGCATATTAAAATACTGCGGTTTAAAACCGTTCTCTATATCAACACCGAGTTTTGATTTGGGTAAATCACGGACATGTCCTTTGGAAGCCATAACCTCGTAATTAGGACCCAAATATTTTTTTATACCTTTTATTTTGTAAGGTGACTCAACTATTACAAGCTTTGCCATTGTTTTTCTCCTTTATATCGTTACATAAATACCGCCGGGTAGCGATTTAATATATCCTGCAATTTCAAGTTCGGTAAGAGATGATAGAATTTCATCATAACTTAAATCGCAGTTCGTTAAATCGTCCGCAGTAAATTTTTGATTATCTAAATAATTATACAATATTTCGGCGCTTTTTGAAAGACTTTTTACAACTTTTTTTGTAAATTTTTTGTTATCGTTTTTTGTCTCCTGCTTTGCAAACGCTCTCTCAATATCAATTTTATCTGCAAAGCGCCCGATATATTCACCGAAAATATCCGAAGTATCAATAAGCGGGCGTGCACCGTCTCTGAGTAAAGCATTTGAGCCCTTATAACATTCGAGTGTAGGATTACCCGGAATTACAAAAACATCCCTGCCCTGATCGTTTGCATGTTTTGCAGTGTTAAGTGCTCCGCTCTTCTCACCCGCCTCAACTACAATAACGCCAAGACATAATCCCGACATTATTCTGTTTCTTATCGGAAAAGAGAACTTTGAGCCGTTGTCTCTTGGCGGCAGTTCGCTTATAAGGCAACAGTTTTCAGCAATTTTACGTCTTAATTCTCTTTGAATCGGGAGATAATCGGAAAGTATGCCGCAACCTAAAACACCGATTGTTTTACCACCTGCTTTAAGCGCGCCGTTATGTGCATAACTGTCGCACCCTATTGCCGCACCGCTTACAACTGTCATACCGGCTTTCGCAAGACGGTAAGAAAGCGAATACGCCGCCTTTTTACCGAATTCAGACGGCTTTCTCGGACCTACAATGCATATTAGCGGCTCATTATCAATATCGGGTAAATCACCGAGTACAAACAGTAAAATCGGCGGAGTGGGTATGTTGCGAAGTCTATCGGGAAACTCTTTATCACAAACGGTTATAATTTTTATACCGTTATTATTTGAATCCTCGATTATTTTATCAATAACACTTTTATCAACCTTATTTATTCGGTCAATATCGCCTTTATCAAAAATATCGCCGCACTTTGATAAATCACTGCCGAGTCGGTTTAAATCACAAAGTTTGTTAAATGCTTTACTGCACTTATTACTGCCTACACCGAATGCCTGCTGTAACGTAAGCAGATTTTTAATTGTTATTAAATCCGTCATTTCATCATTTCCCACATAGCGATTGATGCAGCGGCAGCGGCATTTAAAGATTCTGCTTTTCCTGACATACGTATTGTGATAAGGTGTTTTGATTTTTTCTTTGTTTCATCGGTAATGCCGTTTGCCTCGTTGCCGATAATAAGAGCGCAACCACCCTTGAATTCACAACTTTTTATATCTTCCGCACAACTGTCTACCACGCAGGCGAAGGTAGTTATGCCGCATTTATCGGCAAAATCGGTTATATCATCGGTAAAATAAAGCGGCATACGCAAAAGTGTACCCATTGATGCCCTCAAACTTTTAGGCGAATACGGGTCACACGACCCGCGGGATATAATAATTCCGCTCACACCTAATGCCTCCGCAGTTCTTGAAACAGCGCCGAGGTTTGATGGGTCATTCAAATTTTCAAGCGCGATATATTTACCTTTACTGTCAATATTGACTGTGTTTTCAGGGATAATTGCTACCGCAATTATGCCTTGCGGGTTTACGGTATCGGACATCTTTTCAAAAACATTTTCGCTTACAATGTAAATTTTTTCGCTCACACCGTAAAACTTTTTAATATCCGAACTTGACTTTTCGATAATCTTTTTTGTAGCTAAAAGGTACTTGAATTTTATGCCGTTATCGTAAGCATCAGTGCAAATTCTAAGCCCTTCCAATACGAAAAGGTTTTCGGTTTTACGCGCTTTTGCGCTCGTTTGCAAAGCCCTTACAAGTTTAACTATATCGTTATCTTTACTTGAAATTTCGGTGTATTTCATACCGTCACACCCCATAGAAAACTTTTTTTAAAAAGCAAAAAGTCGCCCGAAAGGCATTTGCC
>JAKSQL010000157.1 GCA_024404125.1 Clostridia bacterium | reverse complement strand
CACCGCTTATGCCGTGTGCATTAAGTACGCTTGCCGCAACACCGCTGCCGACCTTTAAAAGACCAAGCAGTAAATGCTCACTGCCTACATAGGTATGACCTAACTTTTCAGCAGAGGTAATTGCATTGTTAAGCGCCTCATTCGCCTTTTCGGTAAAACCGTTAAAATTATATTTCATAGTGAATTTTCACCATCCGTATCAAATATTTTCAAGTTCTTTTCTTATCATATTTGCCCTGTATATGTCACGCTCGTCGGGTGTCATATCACCGAACTTTTTCATAAGCATATAAGGCATACCCTCGATAAGAAGTTTTGTAGGACAAATATTATCCTTTATTATTCCTATGCTGATTCCGAGTTTAATATTGCTTAAATGTTTCATCATTTCTTCACTGCTTAAAATACGCGCGTATTTTAATATGCCGAGGGAACGCATACAGTTATCCTCAAAAAGCCGTTTATCTATACTGTTATAACTCTGCTTTTCTTTTTCTATAATCTGTGAAGTAATAACTTTAAGGTTATCAATCGCGTTTTTCTCGCTTACACCGAGTGTTATCTGATTTGAAATCTGATAGAGTGACGCTCTCGATTTACTGCCCTCGCCGTAAGTACCCCTTACGGTAAAACCTATTTTATTGGCGGATTCGGCAATTTTTCCGATGTTGCCCATACTTTCGGTAACGGGAAGATGAAGCATAACCGAAGCCCTGAGTCCCGTACCTAAATTTGTAGGGCACTCGGTCAAAAAGCCCAACTTACCGTCAAAAGCAATATCAAGATTATCACATAAAAGTTTATCTATTTGCTCTGCTATACCGTATGCCTTTTCAAGATTAAATCCCGAAATAATTACCTGAATACGAATATGGTCCTCCTCGCCTATCATAACGCTTACGGTTTCGTCTTCCGAAATTATTATTGCCCTGTTTTCGCAGTTTGAAACAAATTGCGGACTTACAATATGTCTTTCAACCATTGACAAGCGTTCGTTTTCGGGTATATCTTTCATTTCTATATAATTTAATTTACCGCCTGCATTCGAGCCGTTTTTTAAAATAATGTCTTTAATTTTTGACTTAACCTCATTAAACTGTTCGGCAGTCATTTTAGCGGGAAACGGTATGCCGTCTATATTCCTTGCAAGACGAATCCTCGTGCTTACGGCTATATCTTCGTTTAATCCGTTTGAAAACCAACTCATTTTGTTTCACCGTCCTGCAAAGACTTGATTTTATCCCTTACAATAGCCGCCTGCTCGTAATTTTCCTGCTTTATAAGTTCCTTAAGTTGCTTTTTTAAATCCTCGGCATTTTCGGAATTTTCACTCACGTTTTCTATATGCTTATCAGGTATTTTCCCTACGTGTTCAATACTGCCGTGTACCCTTTTAAGATACGGCAAAAGTTCATTTTTAAACACTTTATAGCAATTAGGACACCCGACCTTACCGCTTTTTGATATATCGGAAAATGTACTGCCGCAGCATTCACATTTTTTCAAACTTGAAGTTTTTAAATTAGGCGCACTCTCTCCGAAAACCGAAGCGAGTATATCGGATAAACTTCCGCTTGTAAAATCGCCCATACCTTCGCTCTTTGCACAGTCAGAGCATAGATTTTTCTCGTATACAACACCGTCTATAACCGTCTTAATATGAGTTGTGGCGGCATATTTACCGCATTTTTCGCACAACATAAAATCACCTCAAAATCAAAGCAGGATAAGTAACATTTCTTTCAAAATCGCGGCACGCAAATAGTCGCGTTTTTCAACCTCAACACAGTGCATAACGTTATTTGATATCGCCGAAAGCATAAGACGTGCCTGCGTGTTGTCAATAATGTCAGACTGTAAGCAATTTTCGATTACCACACGCGCGGTCAAAGCATCAATATTGTCCCCGATAGAGTTTATAAGATGCATTATCGCCGATGACTGACTCATAACAACACGCTTTATGCGTATATAACCGCCGCCGCCTCGCCTGCTTTCGATAATGTAACCGTGTTCGGGAGTAAAGCGAGAAGAAAGAACATAGTTTATCTGACTCGGTGCGCAACCGAAATCGTTGGCAAATTCGTTTCTTTGAATTTCCGCAATATTGCCCTCCGACTCATTTAACATTTTTATTATTTCCTCAGTTATCAAATCACTTAACCGCATATTCATCATCCTTTTTTGACTTTCTCTGACCTTTATTATATCCTTTTAAAACAAAATGTCAATAGTATTTATAAAAAATTAACAATTCAAAATTTGGAACACAAATTTATTTACAGCATAGTATGTGATGAAAGACAAAAAGGAGGTCTTTTTTATGTGTAATAATAACGGTTTTGGAAATTGTACTTGGGTTCTTATCCTTATCCTCTGCCTCGTATGCTGCTGTAACAACAATAACGGCTGCGGTTGCGGTTGTAACGACGGTTGCGGTTGCTGATAACCATTATAAGTACATTCC
>JAKSQL010000156.1 GCA_024404125.1 Clostridia bacterium | reverse complement strand
GCCATAAAAAAACTCCTTTTGCATAACAATATTTATAAACTTATAGTCTCAGCAATATATATTCTGAAATCATAAGGATTCATTTTCTTTGCCTCGTTAAGTGCCAATTCAACTTCAGCATCATCGCCTATGCCCATATACGCAAACGCTTTAAGGATATAACCGTCGGTAAGATTGTTTTTCTCAATATCATACTCAAACGGCATAGGTGACGGAGAACCGACACCGTAATAGGTGCGTAAATCCTTATTATCAATGAGGTTTTGAGCCGATGCAAGCATCTCGTCGAGAACCTCTTTTGCAGTTTCTTCTTCCCCGAGTTTTTTAAGAGCCAAAGCCCTGAAAAGCGATATTTCCGAAACCGCCGCCTTATAAACAGACGCCTCCCCATACGCTTTCCTTGCTTCTTCTGCTTTGCCTTGTTTCTCATAAAGAATTCCGAGATAATAAAAAATATGAGCTTCTTGATTGAAGAATGTTTTTGCCTCGCCATAGGATTTCGGCATATTTACGCCGTCCATGTATATTTTTTCCGCTTTTTCAAAATCACTCTTTGCGGTCAACTCATTACCGTACAGAACATGCATCCATGCGTGCTGTTTTGTAAGCTTACCCTCACCGCCCTCGTAAATATGAAAGCGTTTTGCCTTTGCCATATTTATAGCAGTCTCAAAATCACCTGTTTGGCTTATAAGAGTAAGTTTATCAAGATAGCAGTCATCTCTTTCGGCTAAAAGCTCGGGATATTTTTCATATACTTTTAGTCTTTCTTCAGGAGTATAGTTCATATTCTTAAGCAACTGTTCGTATTCGAGTAGTAGTCTCGGGTCATCACTCTTGTACTTCAGTGCATTTTCCATACACTCTTTTGCTTTTTCGGGTTTACCCGCCTTATCAAAATAGTAAAGCGAAAGGTTACGCCATGCTTTACCGTGTTGTGCATTATTTTTTATGCAGTTTTCCCACTGACTTGCGGCATCTGTATAACGGAATCTGTCGTAATAAAGATTTCCGAGATAATAATATGCGTTTGCACCGTTTGGATTAACATTTTGAGCAAATGTGAGTACCGCAATATCTTCAAGTCTTGACGGGAAACAGTAACCCGTATCTGCATTTTCCGCCATCGTGATAAACTCATCATACGGTGCGCCGAGTTTTGCACTGCAATATGCTTTATAGTAGTTTACAAGCGGATTTTCGGTTGAAAGATTAAGAACATAAAGTGCATCCTCAAAAAATCCTGCCTTGATATAATCGTTTGCAACATCAAGCATATTTTCAGGCTTAACAGAAAAGGTTTCAATATTTGAAATGTTCTCCGAAAAATGTGACCATTCTATTTTTGCAAACAAATCAAGCAAATCATCGTTTACATTTTCTTTAGCGGTTTTGCGTGCAGCACTGCTGTTAAGCCTACGAAGAATTGCGGTTTTGAGATTCTGTGCTTTTGTATGTCCCTTATTAAGTCCCAAAGATTCGTCGATTTTTTCGAGTGCTGAAACATATTCGCCGTTTTTACAGTCAAGACATGCAAGTTCAAAGAGTGCGGCGCTTCTGTGTGCATAGTTCCAAGCGGCTTTATAAAGAATGTCGTAAGCATCTTTTTCCTTGCCGAGATAAACGAGTGCCAATCCTTTAAGATAAAAACTTTCGGTATCAGTCGGATGCTGATTTCTCGAAGTAAGGCGCTTTATTGCAGTGTCGCAGTAATCGACACATTTTTGAAATTCGCCGTTTTTAAGACAAAGGCGCGCCATTGAAGTATTACAACGGATATCTCCACCGTCACGCTTTATACCTTCAAGATAGTAGTCTTCGGGTTTATAGTTATGCTGTTTATACTGTTCAAGGTGATAACCGTTTATATATAGTTCCTCGACCGTTTCTATCTCTCTCGGTCGTTTTACCGGCTTTCTTACATCAATCGGCTGCTTTTGTCCTCTTACATAAGGGGTATAACTTACAAGCACCTTACCCTCTTTTGATATAAGAGATACGGTTATATCGTTAAACTTTTCGTTTCCGATTTCGATTTCTTTCATATAAGATTTATCGGGCGAAAAATCTGCCGTTTCGCTTAAAAATGTTTTTGATTTTGAGCAAACCGAAACCGTGGCATTATCAAATTTGCCGGTTACATTGAATCCGAAAAACAGCTTGCCGTTTCTCATTTCCATATTAACAGCGGCATCAACGGTTGCATTTTTGACCTCTCCTATGTCACGGATAGGATACCAATACTGCTCAAACTCCTTTGTTTCATAGGGCGAAATCCAAGTAAAATCGGGTTGGTTATCGGTGAAAACACCCGTCATAAGTTCTATATAAGGTCCGTTCTTATCGGTAAGGTTACTGCACCACATATCGCCGAAATCGCCTATTCCCCAATGCCACATTTTTTTACCCGGAGAAATATGGTGATTTGCAACGGTGGCAATACCTTTATTTATGCCGGTATCATAGCCCGAAATGAAATCCATATCGGACTGTCCCTGCGAAATAAGATACGAAGACGGAACCTTTACCGCATC
>JAKSQL010000155.1 GCA_024404125.1 Clostridia bacterium | reverse complement strand
CCGAGAAGCGAAAACTTAGGTGAGTTTCAGGGAGGAACATACGATTTCCTTTTTGACGAGGATTATGAAGACGTTATCAAGGAACTGTTCAACGCTTCAAATGCCGAAATCCGTTCAATGACCAGAAAGCAAAAAGAGGAGAAAGGCGGTATTTGGGAGTCAACCTTTACCGAGGTTGTTGATGTTACCGCGCAAACAATAGAAGTGAGATTTTTTGAAAACGAAGCTTTAAGGTTTAAGGTTACAATGGATGGCATCGAGCATTTACCTGAGCTTGAAGCCCCTGCTTTCAGCGAGCTTCCGCCGTATGACTATCTTGAAAACTAAAGTGTAGTTTTTTGGGGGCGGTTTTAACACTCTCGAATACGCATTGTTTTGCGGATTTCTTTCGGTATACAACGCTACCAAAATCATCAATACTTCTTACAATTCCCGTGACTTTCATTTTTTATTATATCTTCTAAAACAAAAAATCCGTCTGCTAAGTTAAATGCAGACGGATTTAATTATTACTTTTTGTAAATCTTATTTTGCTTTCGGCAAATGCCACTTATATTTTGCCGCCAATAACCTCAAGGCGACGATAACGGTAAATCCGAGTATTACGGCTATATTGGCGTTGTATCCGTTCAGTATAACAAATACAACGGCGCCTATAATACACGGGCAGGCATAAAAGTGTTTTATAAAAATCATAGGCAGGTTTCCCGCGCATATATCACGTACAACTCCGCCGCCTACACCGGTGGTAACACCGAGAAAAATCTCGAAGAAAACGTTGTTGAACGAAGTACCCGCTGATACGCCTATCATTGTGAATGCGCCGAGACCGATTGAATCGACAAATACCCAGATAAAACGGTCAAGGTTTATTCTTTTGCTTACAACGGGTAAAAATGTGATAATAGCGGCAACTATTGCAACTAATGCGTAGAGCGGATTGTTAAAGGCCGTAGGTGGAGTTTTGCCGATAAGTATATCCCTGAAAATTCCGCCGCCTAAGGCAGTAATAACGCCTAACGTAGTTACACCGAGGATATCCATCTTTTTCTGTATGGCTACAACCGCGCCCGAAACAGAAAATGCAACGGTACCTATTATTTCCAATATGTATCTTACCATTTTACCACATCATATTTCTCACCTTCAATTACTGATATATATGATTTTACCACATCATATCCGTGCAGCATAATAATTATTTGTGTACGTAATTGCTGGCTTTGGCAGTGTGTAAAATCGGATCCCAACCGACCTTCCTTTTAAGCAATGCAAAAGGTGCGATAATCATAAATGTCATCATATAAAACGGGAAGCAAAAAAGATATAAAATCTTTTTTGAAGTCGGCAGATACACCTTTTTCCAAGCAAACAAAATCGCTATACTCGAATAGCAAAACAAGCCAAAATAAAAGGAGAAAATATACGAGAAAAATGCTATGACAGCGCCGATAAATGTTCCGGTATAAAGCATGACCGCAAGCATTGACACCGTAGCGGTAATAAGGCCTGCCGCGGCAATATAACCCGCACCGAGCATCATGCAAAAAATATCAAGCATTGCAAGTGACGGCTTTTTGAAAAACCTTTTTATAAGTGTAAGGCAGTACTTATTAAATACGTCCGTAGAGCCGCGTATCCAACGGGTGCGCTGCTTCCAGGACTGTTTAAACAAAGTTACCTGCTCATCGTAAAATACGGCACTTTCGCAAAATCCTATCGGCTCATTTTTTAAGATTTGTTCCGCGGTAAACTCCATATCTTCAGATAAAAGGGTGTAGTTCCAACCGCCCTCTTCTACGAGCAGACTGCGGTCAACAAAAAATCCGGTACCTGCGATAAATGCCGGTGAGTTTATAATTTTTCTCGGACGGTTAAATTGGAAATTATCTCTGATAAAATACATACCCGCACAGGCGGTATGAACATTATAGTCCCAGTTCTTTACATTTCTGTAAGCGCCTACAACCCGCTTGCCAGAAACTATTTCCTTATTCATTTCAAGGGTGTAGTTTTTATCAAGCACGTTATCCGCATCAAAAACAAAGAAACCTTTTAAATTATCGTATCTGCCGTCATTAAGCAAATTATCCACAATAGTCTGCAAAGCGTAACCTTTGCCCACAAGTTCCTTATTTTGCCTCTCGTACACAACCTCCGCGCCTGCATCTTTTGCAACAAGAGCGGTATCGTCTGTACAGTTATCGGCAATTACAAAAACATGCATTTTATCCTGAGGATAATTTTGGCCTTTGATGCTTTTAATCAAATCGCCTATTACCGCCGATTCGTTTCTTGCACAAATAATGTACCCGTAATCGTTAATCACATCGGTGTCCGGCGCTTTTTTGCTTTTGCCTAAAACGGCAATTATCAAAAAAATAACGTTATAGAAATAGAAAATTACAAATATAGTTCCTATACCGCCGCAAACGGATATCATTATACCAAGTATTGAATGCAACACAAATTCGCCTCTTTTTCCAATATACAAAAAATTATAGCACAAAAAAGTAATTTTGTCTACAAGAAATGCTT
>JAKSQL010000154.1 GCA_024404125.1 Clostridia bacterium | reverse complement strand
GATAATATGATAGGCACGGTATACCGAATTATATTTGAAAAAATCGGTCCTTCACACATATTTATACTTTGTCGCCGCATTAAAAAAATCCCCAAACAAAAATATTCTACATATTCAGTATACAACTATAAAATTTATTGTCAAGTAAATGAAACAACATTCGAAAAAGTTCCGTTATTTTGAGCAATACTGTAACCACAATGTTCATTTTCCATATTATGTAATGAAGTTTATCTTCCATTATTTTAAGGAGGCATTTTGTATGGCTGATATCAAAAACAGTTGCTGTAACGATTCCGGCACCTTTAAAGAAGCCGTTTGCGTCGATGCGGGCAGAGTTTACGATTCATGTTGTGACCGTGACTGTCTCGAAGATTTAAGATGCTTTTTTACGGCAGAATCGCAGACATATTTAAATCAGGCAATCAGCGTAAGACTTAAAAGCGCAGAAGTACTTAACGTTTATATAGATGTTGAACCGGTTAACTTTAACAAATGCTACTATTCTTGTGACCTTACCTTTTATTTCCTCTTAAGTTTTGACGTTTACACAACGCCAAACACCTGCCCTACCGAAATTCAGGGTATATCCTCGTTCAATAAAAAGGTTATACTTTTCGGCAGCGAGGGTAACGTAAAGGTGTTCACAAGCATTCGTTCAGAAGATGACCCGACCTGCGATACACAGGCAATAAGCACTTCCAATAATCCAAAATGCGTTGTTCAGTGTGTAGAGCCGGTAGCATTAAGTGCTCATTTAGGTCAAATACGCGACTCATACGAAAACGTAAGATATGTTCCCCAAAGCATTATTGATTATTTCGGCGCACCCATAATAACAGACCTTGAAATCGGTACACCTACGATTTATGCGACCATAGGTTTATTTACAATAGTTCAACTTATAAGAAACGTTCAGATGCTTATACCCGTATACGATTTTTGCATACCCGAAAAGCAGTGTGACGATGCTATTGACCAACCCTGTGACGTATTCAGAAAAATCAAGTTCCCCACCGATGACTTTTTCCCGCCGAAATCCTGCGATACTTCCTGCTGCAAAAACGAATGCAACTGAGAATAAAGGCCGCCTAAAAATTAGGCGGTCTTTTAAAAAGGTAAAAACAGATATTTTGCCGTAATGTATCCCGAAAACAAAAGTGTGACAATGCAAAGTGACAAAATAAAAACTTTTAAAACAGTAACGAATTTTGGGTTATTTAATAAGATTTTGCGTTTCGTAATACCTCACTTCTTTCAATAATATTATTGGTATATAGGACCGTTTAATACAAATATTTACCGCTTGAAATAATATTTTTACAGTGATAAACTGAAAGATACCGAAAGGAAGAATACTTATGCGCGTAGATGCAATAAACGAAAATAAATTTAAAATTTCACTTACCGATAACGAGATAGAACTTCTTTTCGGTGAATACAGTCTTATAGACTATAATGAGCCGAAAGCAAAACTTGCGATTGATATGCTGATAAGCGAAGCACTCCCCGAAAGTATGATACCGCTTAAATGTGATAAGGTGTTAATTGAGGTAAAGCAAACTTTAGGCGGTTGCAATATTTTCTTCACGCAGTTGTTTAACACTAAAAAATGTAAGCAAACCGCAAAAGCAAATGAAACCTACACTCTTGTTTTCAAAAACAGTGAAAACTTAATTGACTGCATTAAAATGCTCTTTAAAAAAGAAATAAGCGGTAGAAATTATCTCTACCGCCTTGGTGATACATACAGACTGATAATTGAAAACTGTGACCTGCCTTTTGAAAGTGACGCGCTCAAAGAGTTTTGCATAAAAACTTATAAAAGCGAAACCGAAAAAATGAGAACGCTTGAATACGGCAGTTTTATAACCGAGAATGCCGTCAAGAAATTCGCAGAGGCATTTTAAAGTGATTTAAGCGATTTAACGCGGTTTTCCATATCATCTGAAAATACATAACTTCCCGCAACCAAAACCGTTGCTCCTGCCTTTACGGCAAGAGGAGCGGTTTCGCCGTTTATACCGCCGTCAATTTCAAGTTCGATATCAAGGTTTTGGCGTTTGCACTCTTCTTTCAGTTTAGTAAGTTTTTCGAGCGCGCTCGGCATAAATTTTTGTCCGCCGAAACCGGGTTCTACCGACATAACAAGTACCATATCGCAAAGCGGTAACAAACCGTAAATCTCTTCGGGTTGTGTTTTCGGCTTAATTGTAATATATGGCTTGCAACCCAAATCTCTTATCTTTTTAAGCAGTTGTGCATTATCGGATCCCGCTTCAAAGTGGAAACCGAGGTAATCCGAATACTTTGCAAAATCTTCAATAAATCTATGCGGACGGTCAATCATCAGATGAACGTCAAGCGGTATATCGGTGTGCGCTTTAATAGACTTGATAAGCGGTACACCGAAAGAAATGTTCGGTACAAAAATACCGTCCATAACATCAACGTGGAGCATATCAACCCCGTTTTTCTTAAATTTTTCGATATCGCCCAACATATCGAGAAAGTCCGCCGAAAGTATAGACGGTGATAATTTTGCCATAGT
>JAKSQL010000153.1 GCA_024404125.1 Clostridia bacterium | reverse complement strand
TGCCTGGAACAATGTTGCTTATGGAAATGATAAGCAGATAGGTGATGCGCATATAAATTGAAATTTTTTTCGTTCTATGTTAAATAACAATTCCGATTTGGTGGAAAGGTTACAAATTAGCAGAGGTATTGAATGGGGATATTGATATGCGGACTCAATGGAGTTGGGAAAAGTTCGATTGGCATAATCCTTGCAGAAAGATTGTCGTATCGGTTTATTGATGATGAAGATTTATATTTTTCTAAACAGGATAAGTCATATAAGTTTTCAAATCCGAGAAGCAAAGCAGAAGTCGAACATATTCTTGAGACAATGATTGCTGAGAACAATAACTTCGTTTTTTCGGCAGTCAAGGGGGATTACGGTGACACACTGATCTCTGCGCTTGATTATGCAATACTGATTGAGGTTCCGAAGCAGATTCGAATTCAAAGGGTACGGGAACGTTCATTTGTGGAATTCGGCGAAAGAATTCTTCCGGGTGGAGACTTGTTTGAAAAAGAAAACGCATGGTTTTCTTTTGTTGAAAGAAGAGCGGAAGATTATGTTTCAAAATGGATCGAGCAATTAAATTGTCCTGTTATACGATTGGATGGAACGTTGCCGATTGAAGAAAACGTTAATTATCTCATATCAACAGTAAGTTGAACAAATCCCGGTTTGTCGAACTAAAAAAACAACCCGCTGAAAAAATTTTTTCAGCGGGTATATTTATCGCATATCATAGCAAATAGGGAAAATATATTTTTTAGTTAAAAGCAAAAGCGTATATGTTGCTATATCTTTTCAAACATCTTTTCGCAGTTTGAGGTTAGGTATCTGTTGAGATACCGTGACGCGAGGGTAAGCAGTACTATCGCGCCTATAAGCAGTTGCTCGCCCCTTACGTGTTCTCTTAAAAAGTATCCTGCCACTACGAAAAGTACGGTTGTGGCAAAACCTATGAGTATTGCATACAAAACACTCATACTTTGCTTTATGGGGATAGTTTCGTTTGTCCACTCAAGTATCGGGTTTTTAAGGTTGAATATAAGCCCTACAATGCCCGTAAATTCTATAAATACTATGCAATAAAGCGCAACAAGAATTATATTGTAAATCTCAAGTTTAAGTACCGTACCTACTATAACGGCGTCAATAAGCGAAATCGCGCTGTTAAGTACAAGGTGCGGTATTTGTTTTGCATAAATAATATCCTTTACATTTACGGGGCAGGATTTAAGTATCCAAATACTTTTACCCTCAAGCGATATTGAGGGCGCGGTTAATGCGTTCATGGAAAGCACCAAACACATAGCCGCCGCAAGTGCCGCAGGTACGAGCGATTTTGCTTTAGGAAAGAAATAAGTTACCATTATAACAGCATCGTAAAGCTCTTCCCTTTTAATAACCGCAACAATGGCTAAAATCAAAAGGATAACAAGCCCTAAACCTGCATTAAGTATATATGCGGGACTTGTGAAAAAACGTTTGAATTCCTTTTTAACAAGTGTGCTTTTTACACTGCTTGATTTTAGTTTGTTTTCTCTGTAAACCGTCTTTTTTGACGTGCGGTTTGATGTTGCTATGCTTATATAGGTTTTTGAAAGTATAAAGCAGGTAATACCAAAGAGTACCGCTATTGCCGCCGTAACCGCCAAAAAAGGTAAAACCTCACCGCAAAAGGCGAGTCCCAAAGCATAAAACGGATAAAAATACGTCTTAACGTCTTTACTTATCTTCCCCGCATTTTGAACAACCGAATTTAAAATCGCATTCAAACGGAAATAGCAGAAATAGTATACAAAGATAAGGGCAAGTGCACTTATTACCGTAACAAAGGTTTTAGACTTTACCTTGCTTGTTATAAACGCTATTACAAAACCTAAAATGCAGGTAAGTACGGTTATAAAAAGCGGCAAAACAAATTCGAGCAAAACGGTAAATATCACACTTAAAACCGTAAGTTCGGCTTTATCTATAAAGTAGACCAAAATTGCGGGGATAAGCACCAACGACTGATACAAAAGCGCCATAACGTACGTACCGATAAGACGTGATGAAAGCAATTTTGCAGGCGGTATCGGCATTGAAAGTAAAAGGTCGTTATCCTTTGCGCGATAGAGCATTGCATAGGTGTTGAATACGTCACCGAAAATGCCCAAAACTACGGCAATTAGCGACATTATCGCAAAGTAAAGCCAATCAAGTTTCATAGGCAAAAAAGTTATTGAAAAAAGTTTGCCCATACCGAAAAATGCAAATCCGACAGATATGAATACAAAAGCAAACAGGGCAACAAACCCGATAATTCCCGCCTTTGAGCGCGTTTTGCCTGTCTTTCGGTTATAGAAATAGAACATATTAAGTTCTAAAAGTTGCTTTTTAAGTAATGCCTTAAACATATCCGTTATTCCTCCAATTCAAGAAATACGGATTCAAGCGATGCATCGCCCTTTACCTCATCCATAGTGCCCGACTTTATAAGTTTTCCATCCTTTATAATCGCTACTTTATCGCAAAGTTTTTCCGCAACTTCAAGCACGTGGGTAGAAAAGAAAATCGCACCGCCATTATTA
>JAKSQL010000152.1 GCA_024404125.1 Clostridia bacterium | reverse complement strand
TGTTGTAGTTATTGATAACCTTGATAACAGTTCAAAGCAGTCACTTGAGAGAATTAAAAGAATTCCGGGTAAAGACGTAAAATTTTACGAAAACGATGTAAGAGATAAATCAGCTCTTAAAAAGATTTTTTCCGAGAATAAAATCGAAGCGGTTATACATTTTGCGGGACTAAAAGCAGTAGGCGAATCCGTAAGAGAGCCGATAAAATACTATAACAATAACCTTGAAAGCACCTTATCTCTTATTGAGGTTATGACCGAGTTTAATGTTAAAAAAATTGTTTTTTCCTCTTCGGCTACCGTTTATGGTGTTACCAAAGAAATGCCGCTTAAAGAGGGTATGCCTACGGGCGCTATCAACCCTTACGGCAGAACTAAACTTTTTATCGAACATATTTTGCGCGACCTTTATATTTCGGATAATAATTGGTCGGTGGCACTGCTTCGCTATTTTAACCCGATAGGCGCTCATAAAAGCGGTCTTATCGGTGAAGACCCGAAAGGTATACCCAACAACCTTATGCCGTATATAGCGCAGGTTGCGGTAGGAAAACTTGAAAAACTTCACGTTTTCGGAAACGATTACAATACTGTGGACGGTACGGGAGTAAGGGATTATATTCATGTTGTAGACCTCGCAAAAGGCCATGTTAAAGCGGTTGAGTGGGTAATGAAAAATACCGCTTGCGAAGAGATAAATTTAGGCACGGGCAAAGGTACAAGCGTGTTAGAGCTTAAATGCGCATTTGAAAAAGCATCGGGCGTAACGGTACCGTTTGTTATTGACCCGCGCCGTCCCGGTGACCCTGACGAAGTTTATGCCAATGCAAAGAAAGCAAAAGACCTTTTAAGTTGGGAGGCGCATTTCGGAATTGACGAAATGTGTGAAGACACTTGGCGTTGGCAGAAAGGAAATCCGAGAGGATACGAAGAATAAAGCAGCCGCATCTTGCGGCTTATATCCGCCCGTGGCGCAACTGGATAACGCAGCAGATTCCGATTCTGGAGATTGGGGGTTCAAATCCCTTCGGGCGGGCCAAAAAATAAAGAGTGGTAACGAAAGTTACTGCTCTTTATTTTTTCGTTTGCAAAACGAGAAGGGATTTGAAAGCGAGGCGGTAGTGAATGACAGTCCGGTGGACTGTCAGAGCCGCCGAGGGACCGAGCACCGCAGTGCGAGAACAAATCCCTTCGGGCGGGCCAAAAAATAAAGAGTGGTAACTAAAAGTTACTGCTCTTTATTTTTTTCGTTTGCAAAACGAGAAGGGATTTGAAAGCGAGGCGGTAGTGAACAAGCACTGTTTTATAGATTTTTTTGCAGGTTTGTGCTATAATATAATAAAACTTTAAGAGGGTGCGCTATGGACAGCGACTTATACGAAATGATATTTAAAAGAAAGTCGTTCCATTTGTTTGCAAATGTGGGCAACGATACTATTTCTCCCGAAGAATTAAAAGATATTGAGGATAAATTTTGCACCTTTATTCCCTTGTATGATAACATTAAGGTTAAAATGAAAATTGTAAAGGATAATGCCGCCTGTAAGCGCGGTCAGGAATACTGCTTGTACCTTTATTCCGAGAAAAAAGAAAACTATCTGCAAAACATCGGATATATAGGCGAGCAGTTGGATTTATATCTTGTGTCTAAAAACATAGGAACACTGTGGTTTGGTATAGGTAAGCCCGAGGATAATACTTATGACGGGCTTGACTATGTTATTATGTTTGCCATTCGCAAAATAAATGACGGTACAAAGTTCAGAAAAGATATGTTTAAATCAAAGCGCAAACCGCTTGACGAAATTTGGTCGGGAGAGAGTTTGGGTATCGAGGATATAACACGTTTTGCACCGAGTGCTTGCAACAGTCAACCGTGGTACGTGGAAAGTAAAGACGGAAAACTTACCGTTTCAAGATACAAAAAGCCCGGTAAAAGAGGTATTATGCCTGCCGCCGCTGTATCGTATTTCAACCGCATTGATATAGGAATATATCTTTGCATATTGGAACTCTGCCTTGATAAAAACGGATATAAATATGAAAGAGAGCTCTTTTCTGATGACGGTGGCGACAAAGAGTTTACAAAAGCCGCGGTATACAAAATAAAATAGTTAACTGCAAAGTGATGAATATGAAAGATTTTTCTTACATTATTAAAACCGAAAGACTGAAAATATGCCTTGCAAGCGATGATGAGATGCGCTCACTTATTGAAAACGAAACGGACCAAGGTCTTAAAGCAGCATACGGCGAAATGCTTGATTTAAGCATTAAATATCCCGAAAACCGCAAGTGGTATGCGGTATGGTTTATAAAACTTAATAACGGCACAAGAATAGGCGACCTTTGTTTTAAAGGACTTTTGCAAGACGGCAAAGTTGAAATCGGTTACGGTCTTTTGCCCGAATATTTTGGCAACGGTTATGCAACCGAGGCGGTTTTGGCGGCGGTAAAATGGGCGGCAAGTCAAGAGGGTGTAAAGGTTATAGAAGCCGAAACCGATGCTGATAATAAAGCATCACAAAGAGTGCTTTATAAGGCGGGCTTTTTACCTACGGGCGAAATCGGTCAAGAAGGTCCCCGCTTTGCTTTGCCCG
>JAKSQL010000151.1 GCA_024404125.1 Clostridia bacterium | reverse complement strand
TATAATCAGAAAGTTTTTTCTTTACCGTAACACTGTCATAAGTCTTTTTTACACTTACCCTTGCCACGTATTTTTTGTTACACACGGGGCATACGTGTATCGCGGTAAAATTCCTGTTCTTAAAATGCCACTTTGACACCTTATTTACCGCAACGTTACAGTTTTCACAGTTAAAATTAAAATCTTCTTTATTAACGTACTCGGAATTCATATCGCCTATATAGTATGGCTTAAAGGTAAGGCGCTCATAAAACTCAGGATTTGAGGTATCTCTTATAAGCGGCTCAAAACGTTCTTTATTGTAATACTTTTTAAGCAGTTGTGCCGCAAGAAGACTGTCGTCCTTTGCGGTGTGTAAATCGTAATTTTCGGCATTTACACCGAGCATCTGCGCAGCGTTTGAAAGAGAAATTTGTGAATTACACTCAAACCCGAGTAATCGCATTTCGTTTTGAATAAAAACCTGCAAATCAAGATACTTTTCTATCTTGAATTTTTTGTTATCAAGCAAATTTTTTTCGTTTTCTGCTATGGTATATAAGTCCGATTTACTCCAGGTCATAGTAACGGTATCGTCACCCACAAAACTGTTATAATCGTCTACCGCAGTATCAAACGGTATCCCGTTTCTCATAATCTCATTTGTAATACCGGTAAGGGAAGCAAATCTACCCGACACCCTATTTGAAAAGGAGGAACGCACGTTTCTTTCAAAAGTATCGACAATATTAAAGTTATCGTCAAGTTTAACGGCACCTATTTGCAAAATTTGATTTATAAAACGGGACAGACGTTTATTGTAAGCACTGTCCCATTCCATATCAAGAATTATATAATGCATTATTTGTTCCTTGCCTCAAATTTCATACGTTGTTCCTTGTTTAAAATCCGCTTGCGAAGTCTGATACTTTCGGGTGTAATTTCAACAAGTTCATCGTTTTTGATAAATTCAAGTGACTGTTCAAGACTTAAAACCGAATGCGGTACAAGGCGCAAAGCATCGTCCGACCCTGCGGCACGGGTATTGGTCATTTGTTTTTTCTTACATACGTTGCAAACTATATCCTCATTTTTCGGATTTTCGCCTACAATCATACCCTCGTATACCTCAACACCCGGTCCTATAAAGAGTCTGCCGCGGCTTTGTGTATTAAAAAGACCGTAACCCGTAGAAACACCGTTCTCGTGAACAATTATAGAGCCGGTGCTGCGTTGGTCAATTTCGCCCTTAAACTCCTCATAACCGTTAAATACATGATTCATAATGCCGTTACCGTTTGTATCGGTCATAAACTGTGAGCGGTAACCCAGCAATCCTCTTGCGGGAATTAAGAATTCAAGATGCGAAGTGCCGCCCTCTCGTGTACCCATATTTTTGATTTCGGCGTGGCGCTTACCAAGACGCTCCATAACTGCACCAACATACTCTTCGGGTACTTCTATCATTAAAAGTTCTATCGGCTCTAAAAGTTTGCCGTTTTCGTCTTTTTTGAATATAACCTCAGGCGGTGATACCTGAAATTCGTAACCCTGACGGCGCATAGTTTCAATAAGTATAGAAAGATGTAATTCACCTCTGCCCGAAACCTTAAAGGTATCGGCACTGTCAGTTTCCTCTACCCTTAAACTTACGTTGGTCATAACCTCTTTAAACAAACGGTCACGAAGATTTCGTGAAGTTACAAACTTGCCTTCCCTGCCTGCAAACGGCGAATTGTTTACCATAAAGTTCATCGAAAGTGTCGGCTCGTCTATCTTTACAAAAGGAAGCGGCTCTACACAGTTAACATCACACGCAGTTTCGCCGATTTCAAGATTTGTAATACCCGCGACCTGAATTAAGTCGCCTATTGTTGCAGACTCAACCTCAACACGCTTTAAGCCCTTATGCATAAAGAGTTTTGCAATTTTTACGTTTGAGGAGGTACCGTCCTTATGGCAAAGAGCAACAGTCTGCCCTACCTTAACACTGCCTCTAATTACTCTGCCTACACCTATTCTGCCTAAATAATCGTCATATTCAATATTGCTGAAAAGCACCTGAAGCGGCGCTTGACTATCTCCAACGGGCGGCTCGATTTCCTTTATTATTTCCTCAAACAAAGGTTTCATATTTTCGCCTTTTATATCGGGTGAATAGGAAGCATAACCGTCTCTTGCGGAAGCAAATACGACGGGAAATTCTATTTGGTCATCATCGGCACCGAGTTCTATAAACAAATCAAGTACCTCGTCTACTACCTCGTGAGGTCTTGCCATAGGTCTGTCTATTTTATTTATTACAACAACTGCCTTTTTACCGAGCGCCAATGCCTTTTTAAGAACAAAGCGTGTCTGCGGCATACAACCCTCAAACGCATCTACCAACAGTAAAACACCGTCTACCATTTGAAGTATACGCTCAACCTCGCCGCCGAAATCAGCGTGTCCCGGAGTATCAACGATATTTATCTTTATTCCGTTATACTCAACACTTGTCATCTTTGAAAGTATGGTTATACCTCTCTCGCGTTCAAGGTCGTTAGAGTCCATAACCCTATCGTTTACCGCTTCGATTTCACGGAACGTTCCGCTTTCCTTTAACAGTTGGCCAACAAGTGCGGTTTTCCCG
>JAKSQL010000150.1 GCA_024404125.1 Clostridia bacterium | reverse complement strand
TATGCACGATGCTACAAAGGTTGCAACCAACTATTCCGCACTCCTTGAAAAAGGTATGCAGGTTTCTCTCGGTTGTGTAACCTCTGCTCCCTGCGCAGAATGGACCAACCTTTCACACGAAGATAACGTATTCTTCTTAACTCCTTCTGCTTCTAACGATGATGTTCCTAAGTATGACAACGGTTTCCAGATGTGCTTTGCAGACGGTAACCAAGGTAAAGCCGCTGCCGAATACGTAAACGAAAACTTCAAAGGTCAAACCATCGGCGTATTCTACAAATCAGATGATAACTATTCAAACGGTATCTTTGAGCAGTTTAAAGAAAACCTTTCTTCAGAAGTTAAAACTGTTGATGCTGTATTTACCGATGCAGGCGCAACAAGTTTTGATACTCAAATCAGTCAGCTTAAAGACTGCAAATTCATATTTATGCCTATCTACTACACCCCCGCTTCCCTCTTTATGACTCAGGCAAAAGGCATTATAGCTGATGATGCAGTTTACTACGGCTGTGACGGCTTTGACGGTATCGATTCAATCGAAGGTTTCGATTTACAGTCAATTCCGCAGCAGGTATCAATGCTTTCACACTTTGATTCTTCTGCTACCGAAGGTGTGGCAGGCGAGTTCATCAAAAAGTACACCGAAAAATACGGCTCTGATACTTTAAATCAGTTCGGTGCTTCTGCTTATGACTGCGTATATGCTATCTTCAATGCAATGAAAGAAGCAAAAGTTGACGACGTTACAATCTCTGCTTCAGACCTTTGCGATAAACTTAAAAAAGTATTTAACGGCGGTTTTGAATTTGAAAACGGCGTTACAGGTGCAGGCAAAGCTATTACTTGGGACGAAAAAGGTTACGTAAATAAAGCTGCTATCAAGTTTGTTATGAAGGAAGCAAATAAGTAATCTGACAGTTTATTATGCTTAAAAATGCTTGTCGGCGTGAAATATCGCCGACAAGTATGTCTATATATTATTTAAACATTAAGGTGAAAAAATGGAAATTATTTCAACTCTGCTAAACGGGTTGAGCATCGGCGGAATATACGCTATGATTGCGCTCGGTTATACAATGGTTTACGGTATTGCCAAAATGCTTAACTTTGCACACGGTGATATAATAATGGTAGGTGGTTATACGATTTACGTATTTATCACAATGACCGGTAGCCCGATACTTGCAATACTTTTTGCTGTAATATTCTGCACTTTGCTCGGTATTACTATTGAAAAATTAGCATACAAAACTTTAAGAGATGCTTCTCACCTTACAATACATATTACCACTAACGAAGAAAAATAACACTAGCAAATCATTTTCGGCTCTGCACCTAAAATGGTTACTATCTTTGAACTCGGCAGTGTTAACATTGCCGGTATGAAAATACAACTCAATACTCTTCTCACCCTTGCGTGCACTGTAGTTGTTATGGTGGCGTTAAGTCTTTTTGTAAAATTTACAAAAATCGGAAGAGCAATGATTGCAACAAGTGAAGACAGAGATGCTACGCAACTTATGGGCATTAACGTAAATATGGTAATTTCCGTCACCTTTGCTATTGGCTCTGCCCTTGCGGCACTTGCCGGTCTTTTCTATCTTTTGAAAGCACCGAGCATTTACAATACTTTCGGTTCTATGCCCGGTATAAAAGCATTTACTGCGGCAGTTATCGGCGGTATCGGCTCTATCCCAGGTGCTATGCTTGGCGGTATATTACTAGGCATCGTTGAATCGATTTCTTATAAAATTCCCGCTATTGCGTCCTATACCGATGCTATTGAATTCCTTATACTCATAGTAATTTTACTTGTGCGCCCCTCCGGAATTCTCGGAAAAGTAAGGAGGGAAAAAGTATAATGAACTTTTCACAATTTTTTAAAACCCGAAAATGGAAACATTATATAAACTACGTTATTGTAGGTTTAATAGGATTATGGTTTACCGTACAGTCATTTACGGTTGGTCTTGAAAGTTCTTCTGTTTATCTGATTGAAAAAGTAGTTATCGCGGTAATTCTTGCGGTATCGTTAAACCTCGTTGTAGGTTTTTTGGGCGAACTTTCGTTAGGTCACGCCGGTTTTATGTGTGTCGGCGCATATATCGGCGGTAAAGTTGCTTCAATTCTTGAAGAATCTTTGGGCAACGGACCGCTTAATCTGATTATTGCTTTATTTATTGGCGGTGCATGTGCCGCAGTTTGCGGTGTAATTATAGGTCTTCCCGCTTTGCGTCTTAAAGGTGACTATCTTGCTATAGTAACACTTGGCTTCGGTGAAATTGTTAAGTCGATTTTCCAAAACACCAGCCGCGAATCTTTCGGCGGCGCATTGGGACTTGAAACACCACGATATGATAAGAATTATCTTTTTATTTATGCCTTTGTTATGTTAATGATAACGCTTATCGTGATACAAAATCTTATGCGTTCAAAGCACGGCCGTGCAATCACTTCCATTCGTGATAATGAGATTGCCGCACGCGCTACCGGAATACACGTAACAAAATATAAACTTATTGCATTTACCGTTTCGGCTTTCATAACAGATATAGCCGGCGTAATATACAGATTCTCGAATTACAACGTTCAAAGATCTAAATTCGGTTACAA
>JAKSQL010000015.1 GCA_024404125.1 Clostridia bacterium | reverse complement strand
TTTTCGCTCTTTTTATAAACGGGAGTATCGGCGGTGTTTACATATTTACCCGAAAGTTTATCTTCCCCCGGCATTGCTCTGCCGCTGAACGCTACCACTCTGCCCCTTACGTTGATTATCGGGAACATAACACGCTTACGGAATCGGTCGTAATAACTGCCTTTTTGACTTTTGGATATTACGTTTGCAGTAAGCATATCATTTACCGAAAAGCCCTTTGATTTAAGGTGATTTAAAAGACTGTCCCAATTATCAGGGGCGGCACCTAAACCGAAATGCTTAATTGTGTTAAGAGTAAGTCCCCTGCCTAAAAGATAATCAAGCGCCCACTTGCCTTGCGGTGACATAAGGTAGTTATGATAAAAAAGCGCCGTTTCTCTGTTTATTGCATATACGGTGTCCTTCACCTTTTGGAAAGAATTATCGTAACTTTCCTGCTCAACGGTAATTCCGCTTTTTTCTGCTAAAAGTTTTATCGCATCTATATAATCAAGATTTTCAATAAGTTTTACAAAGGTAAAAACGTCACCCCCAACACCGCAACCGAAACAGTAAAACGAACCGTTTTCGGGATATACGGTAAATGACGGGGTTTTTTCGTTATGGAACGGGCAAAGTCCCACTAAATTTTTACCGCGCCGTTTTAAAGTTACATAGGGCGAGATAACCGCCTCTATATCGTTTCTGTATTTAATTTCATTTATTATTTCCTCAGGTATGGGCAATTATCTCACCTGCTTTTAAGTTTAAATTTGCTATACTTCCCAAGATTTAGGTATGTATATTTCGTTATATACGGTTACGGCATAATGGTCGGTCATACCCGCTATATAATCGGTAACCGCTCTTTCTACACCTTCGTCTTCACATACGGTTTTATATTCGTCGGTCAGTTTTTGAGGATTTTCACAGAAATATTTATAGATACCTGCTATAAGCCCCTCTACCTTGGATTCTTCCGCTTTTGCTATGGGGTTATAATAAATCGACTCATAAAGAAAATCGTGCATTTTATCGTAATACAACTGCGTTTCACTATCGAACTTTATATCGCTTTCAAAAGAATTATTTACAAGAGATGTAACAAGTTTTGTTATACGTTTGGTTTTGGTATCACCCAAAAACTCTGTTATATCTTTCGGGATATCGTTATCATTTATAACCCCTGCCCTTATGGCATCTTCTATATCGTGGTTCATATATGCTATATGGTCGCTTATTCTTACAACCTTGCCCTCGGGTGTGTGTGCCCACTCACCTTTAGTATGGTTTACAATACCGTCAAGCACCTCGTATGTAAGATTTAAACCGCCGCCGGGCTTTTCAAGTATCTCGCACACCCTTACACTTTGCTCGTAGTGGGTAAAATCACCGAACAAATTATTAAGTGCACGCTCACCTGCGTGACCAAACGGTGTGTGCCCTAAATCGTGACCTAATGCAATCGCCTCGGTTAAATCTTCGTTAAGGCGAAGCGCCCTTGATACCGTTCTCGCTATCTGAGCTACCTCTAAAGTATGGGTAAGCCGTGTACGGTAATGGTCAGACTCAGGGGATAAAAACACCTGCGTTTTATGCTTAAGACGTCTAAACGCCTTTGAATGAATTATACGGTCGCGGTCACGCTGAAAGTCAGTTCTTAAAGGACATTTTTCTTCTTCTATTTTTCTGCCCTTACTGTTAATTGCCAAAGTGGCAGACTTTGAAAGTATTTGCTCTTCAAACTTTTCAGTTTGTTCCCTTATACATTCCATAACAACCCTCCCGCAAAATTCTTACATAAATATTATTAGACAAAAAAATCAAAATTCCTCTATTTTTCAGTAGAAAAATTAAAATATCCGCTATTTTCCTCTTTTGCGGTTAACTTTTGTGAAAAGGTTTCACCGATATCAGATAAAAATTCTTGCTTTTTTAAGTCCTTAACCGTAAATATTATATTTACTTTATCGGTAAAATCGCTGCTTAATATTTCACCAGAGTGTTTTTTTATAACGTTTTCTACACTCTTATAATCAGTATAATCTACCGTAAGGGACATTTTTGTGCCATAACAGTATTCGGTGATTTCGGCACCTTTAAGCGCATCATTGCAAGCATAGGTGTATGCCTTTACAAGTCCGCCCGTACCAAGCAGTATGCCGCCGAAATAACGTATTACCACAACCAAAACGTTCTTTATGCCGCTGCCTAAAATACAGTCAAGTATAGGTTTACCGGCGGTGCCGTGCGGCTCGCCGTCATCTCCGAATGTTGCAGTACGTTGACTAAGTACCTATGCATAAACGTGGTGACGCGCATCAAAATATTCTTTTTTAACCGCTTCCAATATTTTTGCCCCGGCATCTGCACTTTCGCACGGATAGGCAAAAGAAATAAACTTTGAGCGCTTTTCGGTATAAAAGCCCTCTGACTTACCTTTAAGCGTAACATAGTTATCCATCGGTTTCACCTGCCTTACAGATTAAAAAAACCGCAACTGCCGTTAAATACAGTTGCGGAAAGTATAAAAGATAATTATTTATCGTCCATATTGAAACGCTTTTTAAATCTATCAACACGGCCGCCTGTATCTACCAACTTCTGTTTGCCGGTAAAGAACGGATGACATTTTGAGCAGATATCCAAACGAATATCCTTTTTGGTTGAACGCGTTTCAAATTCAGCGCCGCAAGCGCATTTGATGGTTACCTTTTCATACTGAGGATGAATACCTTCCTTCATTTATTGTCACCTCTTTCGATTACTTTCTCAATATAACATTAAGATTTTATCACACAAAACAAAAAAAAGCAAGAAAAATTTTAAAATATTATTTTTCCTTTTAAAATGCCTGAAAAATGTTATTTGCCGGCAATGTTGATTTCTTCGTCTGAAGTTTTTGAAAAAACAATTTTTTGACCCGTGTAAAGACTTGCATATCCCGAAACCAAAAAACTGATAAACGCCGATAAAGTGTAAAATATTATACCGTCGGTACCGAAAAATTCTATGGATAACAGTACCGTTGCCAAAGGGCAGTTGGTTACCGAGCAGAAAAGTGACGAAATTCCGAGCGCCGCACCGAAACTAATAGGCATACCTGCAATTTTTGCAACACTTGCGCCTAATGTTGCACCTATAAACATTGTAGGCACAATTTCGCCGCCTTTATACCCTACTCCTATTGTTATCGCCGTAAAAATTATTTTAAGCAAAAATGCTTCATATTTTACTTCACCGTTTAGGAAAATGTTTTCAATAACGTTAATTCCGCTGCCGTTATAATCGGTTGTTTTTAAAACTACAGTAAGAATAACAATTAACAGTCCGCCTGACGCAATACGCAAATATTCATTCTTTAAGTATTTTTCAAAAAGATGTGAAGATATGTGCATTGATTTACAGAAAACAACGCTTACAACAGATGCGATTATTGCCAATAAAACAACAAAAATCAAGGTTTTAAGGTTGGATTTCGGAATTATATCGACCTTAAAATTGTCCGGCTTTATGCCGAGTTTTAAAGAAACGGCATAAGCTGTAAGCGACGAGATTAAGCATGGTAGCAGTGCAGAAGAATAAAGGTACCCTACGCATATTACCTCAACGGAAAATATTGCGGCGGTAAGAGGAGCACAAAACACGGCAGAAAAAGCGGCACTCATACCGCACATTATGAGTATATGTTGCTTTTTATCGTCAAGTTTAAGAATCTTTGAAAATAAAGCCGCCAAACTTCCGCCTATTTGCAATGCCGCGCCCTCACGTCCAACCGAGCCGCCAAACAGGTGACTTATTATACTGCCTGAAAATACTGCCGGTAATAACCGTACGGGAATTTTCTTTTCGTTTCGCACCGTTTCAAAAATTTCGTTTGTTCCTGCGTTGCCGAGTTTTAACGAACGGTATAAAAAGACAATAACCAATCCGCCTATAGGTAAAAAATATATTATCCAACTGTGCTCAAGGCGAAAGTTTGTTGCATAGGTAATCGCTTTCGTAAAAGCCGCGCCTAATATTCCGCCGAAAATTCCGGTTATTACTCCTAAAACACACCATCTTGCAAAAGCGGCCAAATAGGTAAGAGGTGCCGGATGTTTTTTAAAAAATTTTTCCTTTTTCATCGGCTTGCTCCTAAAAAAATAATGGTGTAATTATATAACAAACAAGCACTAAAGTCAAATTCTTTTTAAAATTTTAAAATATTATTTTTTACTCTTTATTTTCTTTTTTAAATTTTCATAAAGTTCAACACTTTTAAACCGCATAACGTATTTTTTCGGGTTTTCTGCAATTCTTGCCGAGGTTATGGAGGTTGCGTCTTCAAGGCGGGCATTCCCCGATGCGCTTAAACACACGCTCGGGAAAATAACACACCACCAATTATGACCTTTCGACTTACCGAGCCGCACTATAAGCGATTTATAGGTGCCTGCGGGCAGAGTGAAATTTTCATACTCTCTTGTTTCAAAATAACTGTTGCCCACACTTACTATTGCCTCATAATCAAAGCCGTTTTCTTTTAATACGTTATTTGCCCTTTCGCTTATTTTATCCAAATTCTCTTTTGCATTTTCTATTGCCGCAGGTAAACTTTCGCACTCTTTAAAAATGCCGCTCGAAGCATTTAATATTTCGTCTCTTATTTTAAGTTTTACCGCCTGATCCGGCTTACTGTCCGAATTCGCGATAATATGAAGCCGCAAAACATTGTTTCTTAAATCATCACACGCTGCATTAAAATGCGCAAAATTCATAGCAAGTGTAAACAAAAGCGCAAAAATAAGCGCAAGTTCAATATCTTTTCTTAAAAAACTTTTCAAAATAAAAATCTCCCGTCAAGTATTGTTTGATTTGAGTCTTGACGGGAAATTAAAATTTTATTCAGTTATAATGCCGCAATCGACGGTGTTACATAAATAGCATTCGTAATTATCGGATTTAAGTTTAATAAATGCCGAGTTTGCCTGCTCTTTATTATCAAATATCGCAAACAGTGACGGCCCGCTGCCCGAAAGTCCCACTCCGCAGGGCGAAAAACTTTTAAGTATATCAAAATTTTTCTCGCAGTCGCAAAAAGGTGTAAATGCATTCGAAATATGCTTGCATATACCGCTTAAGTTGCCTTTATTTATTTCACTTATCGCTTTTTCGGTATTGCCGGAAACCGTGTTGCTGCCGTCAACTTTTAAGTACATATCCTTTGTGGACTGCTTTTTGCCGCTTTTTAAAATAAGTATAAAACAGTAAGGTAAATTTTTTAACGGGGTTATTTTTTCGCCTATGCCCTCTACGAGTGCCGTACCGCCTGCAATACAAAACGGTACGTCAGCACCTACAGATTTACCTATAAAGCAAAGTTTTTCAAGCGAAAGATTTGTGCCGTAAAGATTATTAAGACCTACTATTACCGCCGCAGCATCTGCACTGCCGCCACCAAGTCCTGAAAGTTCGGGTATGCTTTTTATTATCTTTATTTCGGCACCGCCTTTAAGACCTATATAAGAAAAAAACGCCTCTGCCGCTTTATAGGCGGTGTTTTTTTGCATAGGTAAAGACGGTATACTGTCACAATAAACGGTTATTTTATCCGATTTTTCAATATATACCGTATCGCTTAAAGAAACCGACTGAAATACGGAACTTATATTGTGATAACCGTCTTCTCTTTTGCCTACAATATCAAGTGTAAGATTTATTTTCGCGTTGGCTTTAAGCTTCAATTCTTTGCCCTTCTTTCAATATTCAGTAATGCAACCGCCACCAACACACAACCAATACCGGTCGCGGATATTAAGGTTATCTTTTCGCCGTAAAATGTTCCTATTACCGTAGCGGTTACGGGTTCAAACATTGCAATTATCGGCGCTTTACTGAGTTCAACATTTCTAAGCCCTAATGTATAAATAGTGTTTGGCAATGCCGAATTTAATAATGCCATAGCAAATGTTATGGCAACCGCTCTTATACTGATTGCGTTTGAAAATCCTTCCCCTGTAATAAAGAGCATGGGTATGCTTCCCAAAAAAGAAAACAAAAAAGTATAAAAAATAATTGTAAGAGAATTGTAATTCTTATTTACAAGAATATTGCCTATTACGGTATACAGTGCATATCCGAAACCCGTAAAGAGTCCGAATAAAAGGCATTCGCCGCTTATTCGATTGTTCCCCGTAACACCTGATACAAGCGCGCATCCCACAAAAGCGCATATAAGCGCAAATATCTTTTTTGCGGTAATCTTTTCATGGAAGAATATTACGGATATTGCCATAACAAAAAACGGCGATGTGTACATAAGTATAGCCGCTACCGAAAGGGTTGAAAGTTCCATAGTCTTATAATAACAATAATTAAACAGCAAAATGGCAACTATACCGTTTAAAGCAAATATCCAACTGTCTTTAAGTCTTATCTTAAAAGCACTCTTATCGGTAAAAAGCATAAATATTCCCAAAAGAAAAGCGGTAAGCAATGAACGTAATGAAACCATTTGCATATTGCCGATACCGAAAGACCGCATGGCATTTACAAATATACCGGTACAACCCCACATTACTGCGGCAATAATAATTAAAAAAGTCCCCTTGTTTTTCATAATTCATTCCCCACTTTATTAAGGTAATCACCTTAATAAATATAATACAACGAATGACGTTTTTCAAAAAGAATAAAAAAATTATTGTGTTTAATTTGTTTTAATGGTATACTAATTACAGTTATTTAAGGAGGGTTTATATGAGCCAAAATATTGTAATTACGAGTGACAGTACGTCCGATTTGGGACCTAAACTTCTTGAAAGGTATTCAATAAAAACAATTCCGCTCGGCATAACGCTCGGCGATAAGGTTTATAAAGACGGGGTTGATATTACCCCCGATGACGTTTACGAGCATCATCGCAAAACGGGCGAACTGCCTAAAACAACCGCCACTAATGTTGGCGAATGTGAGGAGTTTTTCTCACAGTTTACAAGTGAAGGTAAAACCGTAATACATTTTTCGCTTTGCTCAAAAATGTCTTCAACCTACAACAATGCCTGCATTGCGGCAGAGGAACTCGGGAACGTTTACGTTATTGATACTCAAAATCTTTCAACCGGTGCGGGACTACTTATTTTAAAAGCAGCGGATATGGTAAACGAGGGACTTGACGCCGAAACGGTTGTTGAAAAAATAAACGCTTTAAGAGATAAGGTTGACGCGTCTTTCGTTATTGACAGTCTTGAATATCTATACAAAGGCGGAAGATGTTCCGCATTATCAGTGCTTGGTGCAAATCTGCTCAAACTTAAGCCCTGCATAGCGGTAAAAGACGGCACTATGGGACTTTGCAAAAAATACCGCGGAAAGTTTGAAGAGGTACTTAAAACCTATGCGGTTGAACGCCTTGAAAATAAGGACGATATAGATACAGACAGAGTATTCGTAACCCACGCGGGACTTGACGAGGAACTTGTAAACAGTATAGTTGATACCGTTAAAGCGACCGTACCGTTTAAAGAGGTATTTATAACAAGAGCGGGATGTACTATTTCTTCTCATTGCGGTCAGCAAAGTTTAGGTGTGTTATTTGTAAGAAAGTCACCGATAGAGTGATTTTTGCATAGTATATTGCAGGGGTTTATTTAGGATATCCTGATTATCGGCGGTAGTGCTGTTCTATCTGTAAATTACCGATTTTACCCCATTATATATAAAACTGCCCGAGTGCTTAAAGCACTCGGGCAGTAACTTTATCTCTGTTCTAATTCCGTATTTTATCAAGAGCGCATTTTTCAAGACGTGATACCTGTGCCTGACTTATTCCTATCTCTTTTGAAACCTCCATTTGTGTTTTGCCCTGCATAAATCTTAACGAAAGTATGCTCTTTTCTCTGGGAGAGAGATTTTTTATTGCTTCTTTTAAAGATATTTCGTCAAGCCAATTATTATCGTCATTATTATCTCCTATCTGATCAAGAACGTATATGGTATCGCCGCCGTCTGAATAAACGGGGTCGTAAAGCGATATCGGCTCTACTATACTCTCGAGTGCTATTACAACCTCTTCCCGCGAAACACCAAGTTCTTTTGCTATCTCGCTTGCAGTCGGTTCTTTTTGTTTTTCGTTCATAAGTTTTTCTTTTGCCTGCATCGCTTTATAGGCGGTATCCTTAATGGAACGGCTCACCCTTACAGCGTTATTATCCCTTAAATACCGTCTTATTTCGCCGATAATCATCGGCACCGCGTAGGTGGAAAACTTAACATTTTGCGTTATATCGAAATTATCTATTGACTTAATAAGACCTATGCACCCCACCTGAAACAAATCATCGGGGTTTTCGCCGCGTCCCCAAAAGCGCTTTACAACGCTTAACACCAATCTTAAATTGCCGTTTATGAGCATATCGCGGGAGTTTTCGTTGCCGCCTCGCGCACTTTTAAGCAATTCTTCCGTTTCCTTTTCTTTAAGACGCGGCAGTTTTGAAGTGTCAACTCCGCAAATTTCTACCTTTCCGTTATACAAAAAAAGCACCTCCGATAATTCTTAAATTAAGTATTACCGGAGGGAATGCCATTTAAACCGAAACGGTTATGATTTTAATCTATGCTTTCAATATATTCTTTAAACTGTTCTTCAAATGACTTTTTGCTTTTGCTGTTATAACCGTCATTTCTAAAACTTTGTTCAAGCAATCCCTTGTTGTAGATGTACCGATACTGCCCCTTTACAAGCTTTACGTACTCATTAAAAGAAATTTTCTTTTCTTTAAGTGTGTTTTTAAGATGTTTATAATAACTTGATTGACTTTGGTCCGATTTTAACTGTGTAACGGATTTATCAACAAAGCGATTTACGGTTTCAGTGTCGGCAAGTATGCCTTTTTCTTTACAGAAATTGTATATCTTTTTTAACTCCTCCACGTATGCCTTTACTTCCTTTTCTTTTACCGGAAGCCATACTTTTTCAAGTTGCTTTTCGACCGCTTCTTTATCGCCGAAAGCATCGTAAAGATAGTCTTTATAAGAGTTATTGTTTATTTCATTATAAAGTTTGGCATTTTTTATTTCCTCATCGCTCACCCTAATACCTCCGCACCCTACAAGCGAAAGTATAACCGCAGCAATAACAACTGCCGAAAAAAGTTTTTTCATAATTAACACCTTCAAAATAACAGTTTTAAAGTACCGACGGTAAAACCGAAAGATAATCTATACCGAGTTTTATCCATGTATCACTAAATTCGGCATTTGAAGCCAATTCGCCGCAAATTCCTATTTTTATACCGTTCTTATGCGCATTTTCGGTTGCAATTTTTATTAAAGAAATTACCGCTTTAAAGTTTTTATCGGAAAATTTTTCAAGATCACCGTACTCACGGTCAAGAGCAAGAGTATACTGTGTAAGGTCATTTGTACCGAGAGAAAGAAAATCAACCGCTTTTGCTATTTCATCGGATAAAAGCGCCGCGGCGGGTGTTTCTATCATCGCGCCCTTAATAGGCATTTTATACGGTACACCCTTACTTTTAAGTTCCTCTGCAACATCTGAAATTATACTATGTATTTCCTCTATTTCTTCTAAAGACGTTACCATAGGATACATTATGCTTAAATTTCCGTATACCGCGGCGCGAAGCAATGCTTTAATCTGTATTTTAAACACCTCGGGATAAAGAGAATATACCCGAAGTCCTCTGATTCCGAGCGCAGGATTTTCTTCCTTTTTTAAGGGTAACGCCTCGCAGGATTTATCCGAGCCGATATCAAAGGTGCGAACGGTTACGTTTTTACCGTTTGCCTTAATAAGTAACTCTTTATAAATTGAAAATTGTTCTTCCTCGCTCGGCAAAGTGCTTTTGCCTACGTAAAGATACTCGGTACGGAATAGACCTATACCGTCACACCTATTAAACAGTTCGTCACTTATTTCCTTAATGTCACCTATATTAACATACACCGTACACGGCAATTTATTAAAGTTTGGTACTTTGCTTTCAGTGTGAGTAGATTTAATATGCTTAAACTCACATAAGGTTTTATTATCCGGTTCAAGAATAACCGTACCGTTGTCGCCGTTTACCAATATTTCAGTTCCCGACTTTATATCCGAAATATCTTCGCAAATAACGGCGGGAATACCGAGTTCTCTTATAAGAATGGAAACGTGAGAATAGACAGCCCCCGAGGATATCACTATACCTATAATGTTTTTTGTGCCGAAATTTATTAAATCGCTCGGTAACAGTTCTTCTGATACAAGCACCGCAGGACCTTTTTGATTTAAAGACGTTTTTTCGCCGTTAAGAAAAGCGGTAAGGCGTGCACAAACGTCACGTATATCGTCTATACGGGCAATCATATAATCGTCTTTTGTATCTTTAAACATCTGTGAAAAATATTGCTCGGCATTTTTTATGGCTGTTTGTGCCGAAAGTCCGTCATTATTAACGGCAGCATGAAGGAAATCCGAAAAATCTTCGTCTTCAAGCATCATACGGTGAACTTCGAATATATCCTTTTCTGCGGCGTTCTCCGCACTTTTGATACTGTTTGTAAGTTCTTGCTTTACGGAAGAAATCGCAATGTCCAACTTTTTAAGTTCGGTTGCTTTATCTTGCAATTCAGTTTTATTTTCACCCTGCGTTTTGCGGTCTGAAATATATGCGGTACCGAAAGCAGTACCGCCGCATATAACCTTACCTTGCAAACATATCATCTTATCATACCTTTACAAATTTTCAATAAAAAATGTTTTCATCTCTTCTATGCAGGTTTGCTCGTCTTCGCCATCAACTGTAACCTTAACAACCGTACCGCACTTGATACACATTGCCATAAGCGCCATAAGCCGCGTGGCTTCACACTGTTTGCCGTTTGCAAAAATCGTAACAGTACTTTTATAGTTTTTCGCTTTTTGCACGAGTAGCCCCGCAGGTCTTGCGTGAAGCCCTACGGCATCTTTTATTTTATACTCAAATTCTTTCATTTTTCACCATTTCGCTTCCGTCTTTGCGGAAAGTGCCTGATTTTTTACTTCTTCGAGACCGTCTCCGCAAAACGATGCTACAGACGCCGCTATCGCACCCTCCGCAATAGGACAGTCAACAAGTAAAACGTTACCGTATCCCATATCTTCGATTACCATTTCCGCGGTCATAACCGCGCTTCCCATATCAACAAGCACGATAACACCGCTTTTTGAATAAACACTTTCTATTGCATTACGGATTTTTTCGTAACTTGTACCGTAGCCGCCGTCATCCGCGCCGCCCGCTATTGCAACAGGGCAACCGTCTGCCATTATTTTGGTGGCATCCAACACGCCTGACGCTAATTTTTCGCTATGCGAAACAATTACTATTCCAACCATTTTTTACTCCTTAAGCAAATCCTTAAATTGCATTTGCCACAACATCAAGCAAATATGTAAAAGAGGTTGCTCCGGGGTCTTGGTGACCTATACTTCTTTCGCCTATATAACTTGCCCTGCCCTTTGTGGCGGCAATCGTTTTGGTATATTCAACTCCGCATTTCGCCGCGGCAACACCTGCTTCAAGTACTGCTTTCGGCGGTAAATTTTCGGAGTTTGCCTTTTTCATTGCATTAAGAGCGGGTATCATTGCATCAAGCATGGTCTTTTCGCCCTCGGTTGAACGGCCACGCGCCATAACTCCTTCGACCGCCGCATCCATACAAGCCAAAAAGTCGTTTATATCCATAGTTTGCTTATCCGACATTAACATACCGGCTTTCATAAATGCCGTCCCGTAAAGCGGACCCGCAGAACCGCCGACCGCCGATACCAAAGTCATACCTACCGATTTAAGCACGGCACCTATCCTTTGCCCTTTAAGACCTTCAATCTTTTCTTGGACGGCGGCCAAACCCTTTGCCATATTTATACCGTGGTCACCGTCAGCAATAGCATTGTCAAGTTCGGTAAGAAAGTCTTTCTCCTGCTCCATTGTTTGATGCATATCAGAGAGAATTTCAAATAATTTTTCCGTGTTCATATCAGATTTCCTTTTATATTTTCATTGCGGCAGTATCACAGGGAGCGTCAAGAAGTTCCTTAAGTTGCCCATCTAATTTAAGTAAGGTAAGTGAAAAGCCCTCCTGCTCAATAGAGGTCATATAGTTACCTACAAAGGTCTTATAGACACTTATGCCCTTATTCTTTAAGACATCATGCGCATAATTATTGATGAGATACAGTTCCATAAGCGGCGTACCACCCGAGCCGTTTACCATAAGCGCAACCTCACTGCCCGTATAATCTAAATCATCTAAAATCTTTTCAAGCAACATATCAACTATCTCGTTTGCGGACTTTAACTTTTCTTTCCTTACTCCCGGCTCACCGTGAATTCCTATTCCGAATTCCATTTCATCGTCACCGAGTACAAATCCCGGCTTACCTGCGGCGGGAATGGTGCTTGGATTTATTGCCACACCCATAGTGCGAACGTTTGAATTTGCCCGCTCGGCTACCGCTTTTACCTCATCAAGAGATGCGCCGGTTTCCGCCATAGCGCCTGCTACTTTATGTACCAAAACCGTACCCGCAACACCGCGGCGACCTACTGTATAAAGACTGTTATCTACTGCGACATCGTCATTCGTAACGACCATATCGGTGATAACACCCTCCATTTGCGCCATTTCGGCTGCCATTTCAAAATTCATAATATCGCCCGTATAATTCATTGGTATCATAAGCACACCTTTGCTTGTAGCAACCGCCTTTATCGCCTCATAAATACGGTCTGCCGCGGGGGAGGTATAAATTGCTCCCGCAACCGCGGCATCAAGCATACCCTTGCCTACATAACCCGCAAATGACGGCTCGTGTCCGCTTCCGCCACCGCTTATAACAGCGACTTTATTATCATTCTTTTCTTTACGGACAAATGTACCCTCACTGTCAATTACGTCTATCTTATCGGGATATGCTTTGAGTATCCCCTGTATCATTTCTTTTTCTACATTGCCTACTTCATTTATAAACTTTTTCATAAAAAATCAAACTCCTCTCTGTCTATATATTATTTTACCGACATACTATATTTTGTCAAGTGATATTACTGCCGTAATTTAGACGTATGTTTTGTTTTCTTGACATTTTTCGACATTTTATGTAAAATATAATGGAATAAAAAAAGAGACTCTATCCAAAGCAGGATAAAAAGTCTCCCTAATGGAGCTGAAGATGGGACTCGAACCCACGATCTGCTGATTACGAATCAGCTGCTCTACCATCTGAGCCACTTCAGCAAGCAAGATTTATTATACATTCAATACTTCTTTTAGTCAAGAGTTTATTTGGGAGAAGAATTATGGAAGAGAAATCAATCAATCAAAGAATAGCAGGTTATAGGAAGCTTGCCGGATTCACGCAG
>JAKSQL010000149.1 GCA_024404125.1 Clostridia bacterium | reverse complement strand
ACGTTGCTTTCGGTATAGTCTATCGCCCTTAATCCGTTTGAGGAAATCTCAATACTGTTATCATAAGTTTTAATATTGCAACCTGCCGTTTTATAGGCAGAAATTACCGACTCTAAATGATTTACGTTTACACGGTTTATAAGGAGAGTTCCGTCCGTTACCGCCGCTGCCGACATATAAGTGGCAGCGACGATTCGGTCGGGTATAATTCTATGCACACAAGGATGCAGTGTATAAACCCCTTCAATTACTATTTTTTCCGTTCCCGCTCCCGTAATTTTGGCTCCGCACGAATTAAGAAAATTGGCAAGGTCAATAATTTCGGGCTCGGTTGCCGCGTTGTTTATTACTGTTTCTCCCTTTGCGAGGGCCGCCGCCAAAACGGCGTTTTCGGTGGCGCCCACGCTTTTAAAGGGGAAATTTATTGTAGTACCTGTTAAACCGCCTTTTGCGGTAAAATATAAATATCCGTCTTCTTCTGTAAGTTCAGCGCCCAACGCTTTAAGTGCTTTAATATGTAAATCAATAGGTCTTTTACCTATTTCACAACCTCCGGGATTAGTGATTTTAACCTCGTTTAAAGCGCCTAAAATCGCACCCGAAAACACTACCGAAGAACGCATCTTATTCATAAGTTCGTACGGAACGTCACATTTGTTTATGCCGTTATTGCTGACCGTTATAACACCGTTTTCGGTTTTTGAGTCAATACCCAAATGCTTTAGTATTTTAAGCGAGGTATCAACATCCGAAAGCATCGGGCAATTTTCGATAACGCAATCGCCTTTTACAAGTACCGTTGCCGCAAGAATAGGCAAAATACTGTTTTTGGCACCGTGAATATTTACCTCACCCGAAAGTTTATTTTGACCTTCAATAACGAAAAGGGACATAACGATTTTTCTCCTAAAAACATTTTTCACTCTATACTATGAGAAAAATCGCTTTTTGCCATTAAAAAGGCAATTTTTTATCCTTTTAAGCGTTTGTATAAAGTTTCATAATCACTTCATATATACGCTCGTTTGCATCAAGTATCGCATTCTTATATGCGGCATTGGACATTTTTTCAAGTTTCGGTTTGTTCTCAATTATGCCGCTTACTACCTCAATAAGTTTTTCTTCTGTTAAGTCTTTTTCTTCAATTACCTCTGCCGCACCGCAGTTTTTAAGGGTCATCGCGTTATGGTACTGATGGTTTTCCGCAACATAGGGAGACGGTATAAGTATTGCAGGTTTGCCGCAAGCACAAAGTTCGCTTAAGGTAATTGCTCCCGCTCTGCATATAACAAGGTCTGCCGCCGCCATACAAATGTCCATATCGTCAATATATTCTCTGACTTTGACATTCTTTGAAAGTTTGACGCCTTTTTCGTCTAAATGCTCATTCATAGCATTAAACCCTACCTTGCCTGTGCCGTGTATATGATAGAACTTATCGGTGCCGTTATGCCACTTTATGAGCCCTTCCAGCGCTTCGTTGATATGTCTTGCGCCGAGTGAGCCGCCGAAAGAAAGTATCATAGGTCGGTTATCAAAACCGAGTTTCTTTCTTGCTTGCTGTTTTGTTATATTTAAAAGTTCACTTCTTACGGGATTACCCGTAACGGTGGGCTCTTTTTTTAATTTCAAATAACTTTTTGCCTGCGGCATTGCGAGCATAACCTCGTCAACGTTTTTTGCAAGCATTTTGGTTGTAACGCCCGGAAAAGCATTTTGCTCGTGTATTGCGGTTTTAATGCCGAGTTTTACCGCATCTCTGAGCACCGGACCGCTTACGTATCCACCCGTACCTACTACAACGTCGGGCTTTAATTCTTTAAGTATTTTTTTGGCTTCAAAAGATGATGTGAACATCTTTTTAAATGCCGAAACATTTTTCTTTAGATTCTCTTTGCTTATCTTTCTTTGAAAGCCCGAAACCTCTATGGTACGGAAATCGTAACCTTTTTCGGGTACTAACACCGCTTCGAGTTTATCGGGTGTTCCTATATAACTGATAACCGCATCGGGATGCTTCTCTTTAATGTAACCTGCAACGGCAAGAGCCGGATTTATATGTCCCGCGGTGCCGCCGCCCGCAAAAAGTATATGCATAAATATTCCCCTTTTACGTTTTTTGAATACTCGCCTGCCGCGATACCGAAAGCACTATTCCCATTTCCGCAAAGAGAAGTGCCGCCGTAACTGAAAAACGGAAGACTTATACCCGTATTCGGTATGGTGTTTGTAACAACCAATATATTAAGCATTGCCTGAAGGCCTACCTGAAAAGTAAGACCGATAGCAAGTAATGAGCCGTATTTATCGGGCGCTCTCATAGCCACGGTAAAACCGCGCCAAACAAGAAGCGCAAACATAACTATTATGAACATAGCGCCGACAAGTCCCAATTCCTCGCAAACGATTGAAAATATAAAATCGTTTTGCGGCTCGGGTACCCAAAGGTATTTTTGTCTTGACTGCCCTATTCCTCTGCCGAGCACTCCGCCCGAGCCAATCGCCAAGAGCGACTGGATGGTCTGGTGCGCGGCCATGGATCTCGACGGAGACGTGAGCGCGAAGATCTATAAGTGCAGCGCGGATTTCCTCAAAGAGACCACGGATCGTGTGCCGTTCTCGGATTGGTACTTCACGGACGCGGGCGTCCACAAGGAATTCA
>JAKSQL010000148.1 GCA_024404125.1 Clostridia bacterium | reverse complement strand
TTCTATAAAAGAAATAAAGAACTTTTTGTTTATTAGAATTATAAACGCGGTGATAAGCAGTTGTAACAATGCTAAAAAAACATAATTATCACTTTTAATGAGCATTGAAACGGTCATAAGACCAATAAGAAATACCGCCGATACAATAACTCTTATCAGTAACGAACGTACATCTTGATTTTTTATTGCTTTATATGGTGCACCGTCAGTGAATTTTGCTTTGTATCCTGCTTTTTCCACAGCAAGAATAATTTCGTTTATTTCTGCATTACCGATTACCTGCATTGAGTTTGTAAGCAGGTTAACATTACAGTCATTTACCCCTTTAACACTGCTTACCGCCTTTTGTACTCTTGCACTGCACGCCGCGCAGGACATACCGTAAACGTCAAATTTAAGCAAAATATCACCTCACAAAATAACCCCCTCGGTATATTTTTACCATGGGGTTATATTTATATCCTTATTTTTCTTAGATTTATTTATTCTTTGCTGCTGTCATCTTGAGAAGAGTCGTCCGATGAGTCATCGCCGGAAGTATCGGAAGATGTGCTTGAAGTTTCGCTCTCGGATTTTTTGGAACTGTCAATTATATCCCAAATATCCCGCTTTTGAGCAGGCGGTGTTGCAGGTGTCACCTCATTTTGCACTTGCGGTACGTGCTCTGATTTACAGTATTCAAGTTCGGTATCCGCAAAATAATATCCGAGTTGAGCATCTTCGCAATTCTTTGCGGCAAGCATTCCTGTTTCGTTACAAAAATAAGATTTCTTAACGTTTTCGTTAAACTCAAATTCTTTGAATTCAAGTCCCTTATGCAATTTTGACATTATGTCTTTCCAAATGGTAGCGGCATAAGTAGAATTCGGCATATTTTCAAGTTGGTCAAATCCGTACCACACCGAGCCGATATAATACGGTGTACCGCCAACAAGCCATAAATCGTTTGCCTCGCTCGTTGTACCGGTTTTGGCATAAACTTTCATACGGCTGTAATTTGCAACCGGTCTTGCAGTACCGTTTGCACCGTAAACAACGTTTTGAAGCAAATGATTCATAATAGTTGCGGTTTCGGGCTTAATTACCTGTTCACCCTCACCGTTATACTCTAAAACCTTTTCACCTGATGCATTTTCAACCGATAAATAAGTGGTGGGTTTATGATATACACCGCCGTTGCCGAATATTGCAAAGGCACTTGCAGATTCAGTTGTGGTAATACCGTATTGGCAACCGCCAAGCGCTAATGATGCAAGGTTTTTATCTACCTCGGTTAAATGACTCAAGTGTAATTTTTCGGTTAAAAAGTTATAAGAATTTTCTATACCGATACTGTCTTTAAGTATCCAACACGGAATTGTATTTGCAGAACGTTCAAGGGCGGTTTTAACCGTCATATTACCTGCATATTCACCGTACCATTCGTGCGGACCTTTTTTACCGTCAGAATAGTAGTTTTCAAGCGGTTTATCTTCAAAAACAGACGAATAGTTAATATATCCGTTTTCAATTGCCTGACAGTAAACACCGAGCGGTTTCATAGTAGAGCCGGGCTGCCTTGGTGACTCAATAGCGCGGTTAAGACCGCGGTTTACCGTCTTTTCGCCCGCACCGCCTACTATACCTAAAATATGACCTTCGTAATCCATTACCGTCATAGCGGACTGCACGTGCTCTTCGGGATAAAGTTTTGATTTAAGTTTAAAGTATTTATTCGTATTATTATATACGTTTTCCATTTCCGACTGTACTTTTGTATCAATGGTAGAATAAATTTTATAACCGCCGTTATAGAACATTTTTGATGCGGTATCAACCGTACAGTTATATTTTGCCGCAAGGTCGTTTATTACCTCGTCGATAAGAGCATCAACAAAATAACCGTTAATCTGTCCTTCAAAAATTTCTTTTTGCGAGCCGTCTATATCGAGTTCGCCATCGTAATTTTCTATAAATTCTTCGTCACTTATATACCCGAGTTCGTACATTTTTTTGAGTACGGAATTCCTGCGTTTTTTGTTGCCTTCGGGTTTTGTAGCGGGATTGTATGCAGACGGATTTTTGGTAATACCCGCAAGTGAAGCACATTCAAGCAGATTTAAGTCGCTAACGTCTTTATTAAAATAATAGTTAGAAGCAACCTGAACGCCGCATATACCGTTGCCGAGTGAAATAGTATTGAGATATGCTTCCATAATTTCTTTTTTTGAAAGTGTTTTTTCTACAATAAGGGCTCTTGAAATTTCACGGATTTTTCTCGTAGCGCTCTTTTCGTTATCAAGCGTAAGATTTTTAATAAGTTGCTGTGTAATGGTAGAGCCGCCCTGCTTTGTTGAATAGAGATTTACACCCGGTACGGAATTTAAAAATGCACCGCCTGTACGTTTCCAGTCAACACCGTTATGTGTATCAAACCTTTCATCTTCAATAGCGATAAAAGCATTTATAAGCATATCGGGTATTTTATTGTACGAAACCCATATTCTGTTTTCTTCACCGTGTAACCGCTTATACTCTTTCCATTTGCCGTTTTTATCTTTTGAATAAATAATTGTTGTCATATTGACTTCAAGATTGCGGATATTTTCAATGATATTATTACAACCGAATAAATCAAGATTTTTTAAACTATCATTTCTGGTAACGGCATAGGTCATAAAAGCAGAAGAAAAAAT
>JAKSQL010000147.1 GCA_024404125.1 Clostridia bacterium | reverse complement strand
TGTAACCTCGCAGGAAAGTTCATCGGAAAATTTAAACTTATGCCCTGCTTTTGCCTTTTTCCCCGGACCTGCTAAAACCTCCCAGGTAGTTAAATCTCTTTGCTTTAAGAGCACAAATTCAACTACCGCGCCCGTATCCTCACGCGTTCCGTAAAGGCGAGCGGGCAAAACCCGAGTATTGTTTATCACAAGACAGTCTCCCTCATTTAAAAGCCCTACAATGTCTTTAAAGGTTTTATGAGTTACCGCACCGTCTTTTTTAGACAAATGTAAAAGACGTGAGGTATCCCGAGGGTATATTGGAGTTTGCGCAATAAGTTCTTGCGGTAATTCGTAAAAAAAGTCACTCGTTTTCATTTAACACCGTTTCCCGTATGCATATTTGTTGACAAATACCGCTTAAAATGATATATTAAATTAGTATGTTTTAAGCGTTTACTTAATAGAATATATTATATTGCAAACGGTTTAATATATCAAGTTTTATTTTACCCCGAAGGGAACGGTTGTTATGAAAAATTACAATGTAGGAATTATCGGCGCTACGGGTATGGTAGGTCAAAGATTTGTACTTTTGCTTGCAAATCACCCGAATTTTAAGATAACCGCACTTGCGGCATCTCAAAGAAGCGCCGGAAAAACATATACTGAAGCGGTGGCAAACCGTTGGGCTATGACAGAGCAAATGCCCAATTGCGTTAAAGATATGCAAGTTTTTGATGCAACAAACGATATTGATAAAATTACCGCTGCGGTTGATTTTGTTTTTTGCGCGGTTGATATGAAGAAAGACGAAATTAAAGCGCTCGAAGAATTATATGCAAAGCACGAATGCCCCGTTGTATCAAATAACAGTGCCAACCGCTTTACAAAAGATGTACCTATGGTTATCCCCGAGATAAATTCCGACCATATTAAAATCATTGAAGCACAACGTAAACGTCTTGGTGCAAAGCGCGGTTTTATCGCAGTAAAATCAAACTGCTCACTTCAAAGTTACGTACCGGCTATCTATCCGCTTGATAAGAAATTCGGTGTTGATAAATGTCTTGTTTGTACATATCAGGCGATATCGGGTGCCGGCAAGACCTTTGAAAGATGGCCCGAAATGATTGATAACGTTATTCCCTTTATCGGTGGTGAAGAAGAAAAAAGTGAAAATGAGCCGCTTAAAATTTGGGGTGAAATTAAGGGTGACGAAATTGTTCCTGCCGAAAATCCCAAATTTACCGCACAGTGCTTAAGAGTTCCTGTTTCTGACGGTCATATGGCGGCGGTTTTCGTAACCTTTAAAAACAAGCCGTCAAAAGAAGAAATACTTTCGGTTTGGAAAGAGTTTTCGGGTGAGCCGCAAAAGTTAAACCTCCCTCATGCGCCGAAACAGTTTTTAAATTATTTCTATGAGGATAATATGCCGCAGACAAAACTCAACCGCAACCTTGAAGGCGGTATGGCAATTTCTATAGGAAGACTGAGAGAAGACAGTCAGTACGATTATAAATTTGTTTGTCTTTCACATAACACATTAAGAGGTGCCGCAGGCGGTGCGGTACTTCTTGCAGAACTTCTTTGCGAGAAAGGTTATATGGATTAAGGGGGACTTTTTTATGAAAAAAAGAGTATTTGAAGGCGTAGCAACTGCACTTATAACTCCTATGAACGATGATTATTCCGTAAATTTTGAGCGACTTAAATCGCTTGTAAACGAGCAAATTGAAGGCAACGTAGATGCACTTGTTATCTGCGGAACAACAGGCGAAAAATCCACATTAAGATATGATGAACACGTAAAAGTTATCGAAGAAGCGGCCAAAGCCGCAAACGGCAGAGTGCCGATAATCGCAGGTACGGGCAGTAACGATACCGTATACTCGGTAGAACTTTGTAACGATGCTTCTAAAGTGGGTGCCGATGCATTTTTGATGGTTGCCCCCTATTACAATAAAACATCACAAAACGGTCTTGTAGCGCATTATAACTACATAGCCGACCGTGTTGATAAACCGATTATTCTTTATAATGTTCCTTCAAGAACAGGTGTTGCAATTAAACCCGAAACCTATAAAGAACTTTCAAAACATCAAAATATAGTTGCTGTTAAAGAGGCAAACGGCGACCTTTCAAGTGTTGCACAAACAAAATATCTTTGCGGTGACGAACTCGATATATATTCGGGTAACGATGACCAAACCGTACCGATTATGTCACTTGGCGGTATAGGTGTTATTTCCGTACTTTCAAACTTTATGCCCGATATGATGCATACCCTTTGCCGCGCTTATCTTGACGGTGATACAAATAAAGCAATGCAGTTACAACTTAAACAGATTGGTCTTATGAATGCACTGTTTTCAGATGTTAATCCCATTCCCGTTAAAGAGGCAATGAATATGCTCGGTATGAATGCTGGTCCTTGCAGACTGCCGCTTTTCTCGATGACTGAAAGTGCTAAAAGCGCTTTAAAGGAAAAACTTATCGAGTGCGGTTTTAATTTTTAGTTATTATTTGTAACGGATGTGAAAAAATATGCTTAATATTTTGCTCTCGGGCGCTTGCGGAAAAATGGGTAATATGATTACCGAAAGCGCAAAAGAAATTGATAACGTACAAATAGCGGCGGGTGTTGATATATCCCCCTGCCCTATGCCCTATCCCGTATATAAAACCATCGGTGAAGTAAAGGAAA
>JAKSQL010000146.1 GCA_024404125.1 Clostridia bacterium | reverse complement strand
TATTTATAATATCAGGCCCGTCCGGCTCGGGTAAAGATACCGTTTTGCAGGGCGTTTTCAAAGAATTCCCCGATATGTTTTTTTCAATATCGTCTATAACAAGATCTATGCGCGAAGGCGAAAAAGAGGGCGAAAAATATCACTTTATTTCGCGGGACGAATTTGAAAAAATGCTTAAAGAAAATATGTTGCTTGAACATAATGTGTTTGTAGGCAACTATTACGGCACACCGAAAAAGCCCGTAACAGATGCATTAAACAGCGGCAGAGACGTTATGATAGAGGTTGACGTTAACGGTGCAAGGCAGATACGTTCCAAAATGAGCGAATGCGTATCGGTTTTTATTATGCCGCCGTCGCTTGAAGTGTTAAAAAACCGTCTTTCGGGCAGAGGTACCGAAAGTACCGAACTTATAGAAAAGCGCACCGCCGAGGCATTAAGGGAAATAGAGTGCGCAAAAGAGTTTGATTATATTATAGTAAACGATAATTTAACTGATGCGATAAACGACTTTGTTACAGTAATAAAAAGCAGCAGACTTAAAGAGGAAAATCAAGAACACGTAATAAATGCGGTTCTCGGTAAATAAATTAAATTCTTGAAAGGAATTGTTATTATGTTAAATCCCAATATCGGAAAACTTATCGAAAGTTATGACAACCGTTACCGTCTTGTAACGGATATTTCCAAGTGCGCACGCGATATCTCTAAAGATGCGCAGGACCGTGAGGAAATACTGATAGAAAAACCCGTAAGCATAGCAATAAACAAGTTGGCTTCAAAGACCGAATAACTGTTTTTTTATTAAGAGTAAGGAGGGTACTGTAATGAATAACACAGCACTGGTAGTAATTGACAGTGCCACCGGCTCTTTCGATAAAAAATACACGTATCTTATCCCCGAAGATTTTAAAAACAAAAATCTTTCAGGGTGCAGAGTAACTGTACCTTTCGGTTTTTCAAACCGCACTGTTCAAGGTACGGTACTTGAAACCAAGGTTGAGCAAACCCTTTCGGGTAAAGAAAAAAGCATTTTAAGTGTACTTGATGAAACCCCTGTATTAAACGAGGAAATGCTTAAACTCTGCGAATATATGAAAGAGCGTACTTTTTGTACCTATTCGGATGCCATTCATACTATTCTTCCCGCAGGACTGAATTTCAAATTTTCAAGAACTTACGTTGCAAACGATGAGTTTGTATCGCCAAATCTTTTAGACGAAGATGAACTCAACGTATACGCGTTTTTAAAAAACGCGGGCCCAAGCGATGAAAACAAACTTAAAAAGCAGTTCGGCGAATGCGGTGAGGTGCTTTCAAGTCTTGTAAGCAAGCAGGCGGCAATGTATTCTTCCGATGCTGTAAGGCGGCTTAACGATTATACAAAGCGATACGTACGTATAAACGAAAATACCGATACGGAAAGCATAAAACTTACCGAAAGGCAAAGAGAAATAGTAGACCTTGTTTGTGATGCGGGACCTATAAGTGTTAAAGAACTTCAGTACTTTACCGGTGTAAGCAGTTCGGTAATAAACACACTTGAAAAGAAAAACATACTCATTTCGTTTGAAAAAGAGGAATTCAGAACACCGTACAGTTTAAAGTCCATCACAAAGCGTGACGGTATCACACTTACAAGCGAGCAAAACGCCGCTTTTTTGGGGCTTAAAGAAAAGATGCTTTCAAAAAAGGCGGAGGTTTCGCTTTTGTACGGCGTTACGGGGAGCGGTAAAACGCAGGTCTTTTTAAAACTTGTAGACGAGTGTACGGATAATAATAAGGGTGTAATAATTATGGTGCCCGAAATTGCTCTTACACCGCAGATGATAGATATTTTCAGTACCCGTTACGGCGATAAGATAGCGGTTTTCCACAGTGCTATGTCACTCGGTAAACGGCTTGATGAGTATAAACGCATAAAGCAAGGCAAGGCACTTATTGCAATAGGCACTCGCAGTGCCGTTTTTGCGCCTTTTTCGGATATAGGACTCATTATTATGGATGAGGAGCAGGAGCATACCTATAAATCCGAAAAATCCCCGCGTTTCCACAGCCGCGATGTAGCAAAGTTCAGAGCACTTTACCACAATTCGCTTTTGCTGCTTGCAAGTGCTACACCGTCTATGGAGTCTTACAGCAGCGCAAAGAGCGGCAAATACAGTCTTTTTACCTTGCCGCACAGATATAACGATGCAAAGTTACCTAAGGTGACTTTGGTCGATATGAAAAAAGAAATTCTTGACGGCAATTCTTCCCCTATAAGCAGGGAACTTGCCGAAGCAATAGAAAATGAACTTTCTCTTGATAAGCAGGTAATCCTTTTACTTAACAGAAGGGGGCATAACACCTACGTTTCCTGCCCTGCGTGTTCGTACGTGGCAAGTTGTCCTAACTGCAGTGTGTCGCTTACTTATCATTCGGCTAATAAACGGCTTATGTGCCACTATTGCGGCTATTCAGAGCCGGTAAAAAACAAATGCCCCGAATGCGGCAACGAGCATTTAAGGTTTATGGGTATAGGTACGCAAAAACTTGAAGAAGAGTTAAAACTGCTTTTTAAAAATGCAAAGGTTTTGCGCCTTGATGCCGACAGTACCGCTACACGTGACTCGTATACCGAAAAGTTCACCGCTTTTGCAAACGGCGAGTATAATATTCTTTTGGGCACACAGATGGTAGCCAAAGGGCTTGACTTTAAAAACG
>JAKSQL010000145.1 GCA_024404125.1 Clostridia bacterium | reverse complement strand
CCCAGTCACTTACAGAATGTGCTGCTATGTACTCAAACATAAACTTACCGAGCAAAGATGCCGCAAAACCCTTTAGTACGTCGCAGATAAAGGTAAGTACACCGGCGGTTTTGCCGCCTACCCGCATTACGTTGGTAGTGCCCGCATTACCGCTGCCGTAATTTCTTACGTCCTTATCCGTAAACGCCTTCGTAAAAATAACGGCGAAATTAACACTGCCTATAAGATAGGCGGCAACAAAGGTTATTACCGCAGTAAGCCACATACTACTTTTCCCCTCTTTCGCGTATCACAAATCTTACGGGTGTACCTTCAAGACCGAAGGTTGAACGTATCTGATTTTCGAGATACCTTTGATATGAAAAATGGAACAGTTCGGAATTATTGCAAAAACATACAAACGTAGGCGGACAGGTTGATGCCTGCGTCATATAATAAATTTTAAGACGTTTGCCCTTATCGGTGGGCGGTTGCACCCTTGCGGTAGCATCTGCAAGAATATCGTTAAGTTTTCCCGTGGAAATACGCATCGTATTCTGCGAATAAACGTATTTGATAAGGTCAAAAAGCCGGTCTATTCGCTGACCTGTTTTTGCTGATATGAATATAATCGGTGCATAGGGCATAAATGAAAAATCGTTCATAAGTCTTTTGCGGTATGAGTCCATAGTACTGCCGTCTTTTTCGACAATATCCCATTTATTTACCGCAATTATACACGCTTTCCCCTGCTCGAGAGCAAGTCCCGCTACCTTTGAGTCCTGCTCGGTAAAACCGTCAACACCGTCTATCATTATAACGCAAACGTTTGAGCGTTCAATAGCCATTTTTGCACGCATTACGCTGTATTTCTCGATTTTTTCTTCAACCTTACTTTGACGTCTTAAACCCGCCGTATCAATAAAGTTGAATCTGCCGTATTTGTTCTCGATAAGGGTATCAATGGCATCTCTCGTAGTGCCCGCAATATCAGAAACTATAGAACGCTGCTCACCCGCTATCGCGTTTACAAGTGAGGATTTTCCCGCATTCGGCTTACCGATAACTGCAATATCTATAACGTCCTCATCGCTTTCGTCAAAAACACTGTCGGGCAGATATTCAAACACCTTATCGAGCAAATCGCCCGTACCGTGACCGTGTACCGAGGATACGGCTATCGGGTCGCCGAGACCTAAATTGTAAAACTCGTAAAATTCTACGGGGGTTTCGCCTACCGTATCGCATTTATTAACGCATAAAACTATCGGTTTGCCGCTCTTTTGAAGCATTGAGGCAACCTCACTGTCAGACGCGGTAACTCCGCTTTTTATATCGGTTACGAAAATTATTACGTTTGCGGTGTCTATGGCAAGATTCGCCTGCGCACGCATACTGCTTAAAATAATATCGTCGGTTTTCGGCTCTATACCGCCCGTATCAACAAGCATTATCTTTTTGCCTTTCCACTCGCAGTCGCCGTATATTCTGTCCCGCGTAACACCGGGGGTATCGTCTACTATAGAGAGCCGCCTGCCTATTAACTTATTAAAAAGGGTTGATTTACCTACGTTAGGTCTGCCTACAACCGCAACTATCGGCTTTGCCATATTACACCTCCAAAAACAAACTTCGTTTACACTTAACCTTTAAGGCCTCTTGACTGTCTGTCCATATCCTCTACTACTATATCGTAAATTTCGCCTAAAGATGCACAGTATTCGAGCACCTGCCACGGCTCATTGGTATGGAAATGGATTTTTATCAAGTCTTCATCGCCTACCGCCAAAAGACAGTCACCCTTAAAATTCTCTGTAAAATAATCGTTTATGGCATCTTCGTCAAGACCTGTGCCCTCAATTAAAAGTTGTGTATCATACTTAAATTCCATAATTATTCTCCTAAAATTGAATATATAAGTTCATAGCCGCCGTTATCCGAAACCGCTACGTTTGTATTTAGTATGTCCGATAATTCGGCAACGGTAACACCGTCAAGAAACATATCTCTTTCACTTCTTAACATACAAGACGGGATTATAAGTTCTTCACCTAAATCCTCGCCTTTGAGTTGGTCTATTATATCTGTAGCGGTAACAAGACCTGCAACCGTAATTCGCTCACCGAAAAAGTTGTTTTTTATCGCATAAACGTTGCAGTAAAGAAAATCAAACTTTTCTTCGCACTTTTTTGCAATTTCCGATATAAGCGGGTAAGCTGCAACACCCGTTGCTATTGTCACTTTACGTTTTTTGCATTTCTTTGCGGTTGCTTTATTAAGTGCTTCTTCCGCTTCACTTTTTAAAAGCGCCCAAAGTCCCACACCGTTTTCAAGCTGCAAAAAATCGCCGTAGTATTCTGCATCGGGTATTTTTTTCTGTGCCAAAAGATAAAACTCATCAGCGCCGTAACAACGTCTGTCCCCATATTTTTCTATGCATTTATCACCGTATTTATCAATGATTTTAAGCACGTTTTCAGCGGAAATCTTATCGAACGGTTTTAACGGCGTTAAACCATCGCGGTATTTGGTAAGACCTACGGGCACCGCCGCTATGCACTCAACATTTTCAAGTTCGGTAAGGTCAAAAAGTGTTCTTTCAAGTTCCTTACCGTCATTATACTCAGGACAAAGTACCAACTGACAGTTCATCTTTATCCCCGCTCCGTTTAGACGCGAAATATATTTAAGCACGTTCCCCGCGTTCTTGTTAGACATCATTTTAACACGAAGTTCGGGGTTTGTTGTGTGTACAGATATATTTATCGGACTTATGTGCATTTTAAT
>JAKSQL010000144.1 GCA_024404125.1 Clostridia bacterium | reverse complement strand
TGCTAATCGTGCAAATAAATTGTTCTTGAATGTCTGTGTTTATCTACGTTAAGGACTAACCCTACGCCTAAAAACAAACATAGCAACGACGTTCCGCCCGCACTGAAAAACGGAAGCGTTACTCCGATAACGGGTAAAACCGCTATACACATACCGACATTTATAATGATTTGTGAAAAAATCATTCCGAAAAAGCCGATACATATATACTTTCCTGCATCTTTTTGGCATATACGTGCAATTCTTACCGTACGTAAACAAATTGCCGCAAGCAATATCAGTACTGCAAGACAACCTAAAAATCCGAGTTCTTCGCCTATACTTACGAATATGAAGTCGTTTTGACCTTCGGGAACATATCCGACCTGAGTAAGCCGACCTTTAAACAGTCCCTGACCGAAAAAGCCGCCGTTTGCAAGCGCCATTCTGCCGTAATACTGTTGATAGGTTGCGCCTTTGATATCGCTTTCAATGTCAAGTATATGTATTATTCTCGACCTTTGGTCTTCGTTCATAACAAAGAAATAAATAAGCGGTGAAGAAATTAAAAGTACCGAAAAAGCCGCTACAAAGTATTTCCAAGAAACACCTGCCGCCCACATCATACAAACAAACATAAATAAGAATACGACCGCAGTACCGTCGTCACCCTGAAAGTGAATAAGTAATACGGGGAACGCGCCGTGAATACACAGCGGTATCAAGTATTTGGGTTTATTTATTTCTTTTTTTACCTTGTTAAGATGGGTTGAAAATGTAACGATAAAACAAATTTTAAGAAGTTCTGAGGGTTGAAAAGTGGTAAAGCCAAAATCAAGCCACGCCTTATCGTCAGTCCCTCCAGGCGCAAAGCCGAAGAAAAAGGTTAAAATTACGGGTATAACTCCCAAAGCGGCAAAAAGATACCACCTGCGTAAAAAGGTTTCAAAATCAAATACGGATATAACAACCGCCGCAGTTACACCCAAAACGAGCGAAATCAGTTGAACTAAAAAAGGTCTCGAAGTATGTAAATATCTTGTGGACGTAAAAACCGCAAGACACCCGTATAAAGAAGAAAATACACACAGCGAAAGTAAAAGTTTATCGGTTTCACGTATAAAGTCCGCTATGCGCGCAAGTAACCTATTCATTGGATTTCGCCTCCTTTTGACATTATACGGGATTTTCCGCATAATTTCAAGTAAATAAAATAAAGTCTGCAGTTAAAGCAGACTTTTATCTTATTTAAGGCAAACCGTAATGACGTAATAGATTATTCCGTATATCACACTCGCAAATGTGCCGTACAAAATTACTGGACCTGCGATACTGAACATTTTAGCGCCTACACCTAAAATTTGACCTTCGTGTTTAAACTCTCTTTCCGGTGAAACAACGGCATTTGCAAAACCCGTTATGGGCACTAAAGTGCCTGCCCCTGCCCTTTTTGCGATTTTATCGAAGATTCCTACCCCCGTAAGCAAAGCCGCTATAAATATAAGTGTTACGGGCACTGCCATTTTAACCGCTTTTTCGTTAAGACCTATATATGCGTAACAGTCAAATAAAAGTTGTCCGATAACACATATAAATCCGCCTACAAAAAACGCCCATAAAAAATCTTTTATTTTCGGTGACGGCGGCGACTGTTTTTTAACCATTTCGGCATACTCTTTATTACTTGGTAACATATAAAAACCTCCCTTACGTATTTTAAACGTAACGGAGGATTTTATGTATTATTTTACTTTTTTCTCGGGTCGTAGTTTTCTATAATGCTTTCCCATTCCTCATCGGTAAGTGCTGCACCGTCAACCGAACGGTACTGAGCATAAATACCGTTGAGAACCTTTTTATACAGTTTATCGTGCTTGATTTTTGCCCTTACAACAATTACAAACATAAATACATTTAAAGCCGCTAATAGTATTATCGGTATCGCGTGGCGATAATAAAAACTCGGTTTATAGCCCAAAAATCCCAAACTGTCAGACATTTCGCGGGCATAGGTAATAAATAGCGGGGCAAGCGGCAAAAAAGATATTACAGTTCCCGCCGTATGCAGTTTACACTCGGTAAGTATAAATCCGAGTACCGATACTGACGAACATATAATAACAGTATACAAAAAGTTTTTGGCATCGGCAGGTATTTTTACGTCCGAATACCTTAACCACATTCCCATTATAAGCAGTAAATTCACACCTGTATAGTATGCAAAAACAAGTATGTTAAAAATGTTGAGTGTCTTAAACAATTTACCGTCAGGTTTAGCATAGCTTATACCGTATTTATACTCAATAAACGAAACCCGCTTTAAAATACTTTCATACTTTTTCATAATTCACCTCAAAAACTGACATACAAATATTATAACCTTTTTCTTTTACCTTGACAAGTATTATTTATTAACTATATAATGGTTTGCGGTGATGAAAAAATGGCAATAATAAATATAGTCATGGTTGAGCCGGAAATTCCGCAAAACACCGGCAACGTTGCACGAACCTGCGCCGCTACGGGAGCGCGACTTCATTTAGTAGGCCCCATGGGGTTTAAAATTGACGATAAAAAGTTAAAGCGCGCAGGTCTTGACTATTGGCAATACCTTGATATTACCTACTACGAAAATCTTGATGAATTTTTTGAAAAAAATACGGGTGCATTTTTCTACTTTACCACTAAAGGCAGAAATACACATTCTGAAGTTTCTTACCCCGATAACTGCTATCTGCTTTTCGGCAAAGAAACAAAAGGTCTACCCGAAGAATTGCTTATTAAAAATCCCG
>JAKSQL010000143.1 GCA_024404125.1 Clostridia bacterium | reverse complement strand
ATATATATATATATACAAAAAAGCAGAAAGTCGGGTTTGGCTTTCTGCTTTGCTTAATTTATTACGGTATATTCACTCAAACAGTTCGGTTGAAAGATATCTGTCTCCCGTATCGGGAAGCAATACAACTATATTTTTGCCCTCGCTTTCGGGGCGGGACGCCAAATCTACCGCGGCTTTAAGTGCAGCACCTGAAGAAATACCCACCAATATGCCCTCGCTTTTTGATACCGCTCTGCTTAAAATATAGGCATCGTTATCGCTTACGGTTATTACTTCGTCATAAACATCGGTATCAAGTATTTCGGGAACAAAGCCGGCACCTATGCCCTGCAAATTATGTTTGCCTGCCTCTTCGCCCGATAAAACCGCCGAGGTTTCGGGCTCTACCGCAACTACCTTTATGCCCTTTATCTTCTCTTTCAAATACCTGCCCGTACCCGTAAGAGTACCGCCCGTGCCTACGCCCGCAACAAATATATCCACCTTGCCATCGGTATCGTAATATATCTCGGGACCGGTGGTCTCATAATGCGCCTTTACGTTATCAAAGTTTACAAATTGGCCTGCGATTATAGAATCGGGTATGCTCTTATTAAGTTCTTCCGCTTTTTCTATCGAGCCGGACATACCTTTTTTTGAGTCGGTAAGTACAAGTTCTGCACCTAAAGCGCGCATTGTCTTTTTACGTTCGTCTGACATATTTTCGGGCATTACAATTATAAGTTTAATGCCTTTTACGGCACAGTAGGAAGCAAGACCTATACCCGTATTGCCGCTCGTTGCCTCAATTATTACGGTGTTTTCTTTAAGTTTTCCGCTTTTTTTAAGTCCGTCTACAATAAACTTCGCCGCTCTGTCCTTTGAAGAGCCGGTAGGATTTAAGTATTCAAGTTTTGCAAAAATTTTTGCTTTAAGATTAAAATTTTTTTCAATGTTACTTAACTCTAAAAGCGGTGTATTGCCTATAAGTTCGTCTGCACTTTTATATATTTTCGGCATAATCTCGCCCTCTTTATGTTTTTTTATATGGTATCAAAAAGTGTTCGTTTTGTCAACACACCAAAAAAATACACGGCAGGAAAGCCCTGCCGTGTAACTGATTTAGCCGAAAGCGGTGGTTTCGGGCAGACCGAAACTTACCGTAAGCGCCTTGTCCACCATATCCATGGCGCCTATATCAAGACTGCCCATTTTCTCTTTAAGCCGCTTTTTATCTATCGTTCGCACCTGCTCAAGAAGCACTATTGAATCTTTTGCAAGACCGCTCGCGTTTGCCTGCACCTTGATATGTGTGGGCAGATTTGTTTTATCCTGCTGACTTGTAATCGCCGCCGCTATAACGGTTGGACTGTATCTGTTTCCGACATCGTTTTGAACTATAAGTACGGGCCGTATACCGCCTTGCTCAGAGCCGATTACGGGGCTTAAATCTGCGTAGTATATTTCTCCTCGTTTAATATTCATTTATGTTTCACACTCCGAATTGTTCTGAATATATTTTTGCCTGTTTTCCCTTAAAATAAACACCGCGTAAAAAATATTCTCAATTCAGTTTATGTGAAAAATATTAAATTGTTAAAGACGTATCAAAGCGGTAATAAGAATAAAAAGACCGAAAACCACTCTGTATACCGCAAAGCCCGCGTAACTTCTCTTTTTTATAAAGCCCATAAAGAATTTTATTACAATAAGTCCCGAAATAAAACTTGCGAAAATACCCGCAAAGAACTCGGGTGAAAAGGTGAAATCTTTAATTGAAAGCAGTACCGCACCGCCTACCATAGGAGCCGAAAGCAAGAAAGAATATTTTGCGGCACTGTCTCTTTTAAGTTTCATTGAACGTGCAACGGTCATTGTAATTCCCGAACGCGAAACACCGGGTATTGCCCCTGCGATAAACTGTGAAAATCCGATTAAGAAAGACTTCTTAAACCCTATTTCTTTATAATCAAGTTTTTGCTCTGCTTTTTTATCAACAAAGTAAAGTAAAACGCCCATAACGATAAGCGCCGCCGAGATTACTATCATTGAAACGTTAAGGTTATCGCCAATAGCAATATCAATAACGTCCTCACAAAGTTTGCCTATTATTCCTGCGGGTACGGTGGCAGCAACTATGTACCAAAAAATCTTGCCCGATACACTTTTTTCCTTTGTAAGGACCGCCTTTACACCGCCTGAAATAAGTTCAATCCAATCCTTATAAAAGTAAATGAGGATTGCCAAAAGAGTACCCGTGTGAAGCGCCAAATCAAAAGAAGGCGAAATACTATCCCACTTGAAAAGCCACGGAAAAATATTAAGGTGTGCGGAACTTGAAACGGGCAAAAACTCGGTAAGTCCCTGAACAAATCCCAAAAAAATCGACTGTAAAAGTTCCATTAAGACATCTCCCTATAGAATATATGCTATTATAAACCAGAAAAAAACAAAATGCAAGAAGTTATGATACTTCCTGCATTTTATTCGCAAAGTATTTAAAGTCACTTTTCGCAAAGTTCTTTATAAAGACCTATATACGCTTTGGCAGATGCCGCCCAACTGTTATTACATTCCATTGCGCGTTTTCTTAGTGTTTCAAGACCTTTTTTATCGGAACAGCCATCGAATGCGCGCCATACGGCATTTTGCATATCGTGAGCATTATAACTTGAAAAAGTGTAGCCGTTGCCCATACCGTCACCGCTATCGGTAATAGTATCGTTAAGTCCGCCCGTTTTTCTTACTATCGGAATGGTACCGTACCTTAAAGCAACCATTTGAGCAAGACC
>JAKSQL010000142.1 GCA_024404125.1 Clostridia bacterium | reverse complement strand
AAATCATAGAGTAAATTTGAGCCGACATATCCCAAATCACCCGTAATTATCAAATCATAATCATCGGCAGTAGTTTTCGTATCTTCAAAATATGCCGTTAAGGTAGATGCGGCGCTAGGTGCCATTGCAGCACCCATATTATTGGCATCGCAAACACCTAAATCCTCGATTTTTCCGAAAGTTATATGCGAAATATACGGCTTGGTTTTATTATTGGACATACCTACCACCGATGCGCCTGAGCCGGTTACCGTCCACTGAGCAGTCGGAGTTCGCTGTGAGCCGTATTCAAGCGGGAAACGGTATTGGCGTTCCGCGGAACAAAAATGCGACGAGGTAACTGCCACCGCCTTTTTGGCAACACCGCAGTCTACCGCAATACTCGCAAGTGATAAACTGAGTGTCATAGTAGAGCACGCACCGTATAAACCGACAAGCGGTATACGCATGGCACGAAGTCCGAAAGAACTTCCTATGCACTGATTTAATAAATCGCCGGCAAAGATAAGGTCAATATCTTTTTCGCTTATTCCTATTTTTGAAAAAGCGGTTTCACAGGCAATTTTTTGAAGACGGCTTTCGGCTTTTTCGTAGGTTTTCTCACCGAATCTGCTATCACTGAAATGCTTATCGAATTCTTTGCCAATAGGTCCTTCAAATTCTTTTTGACCTACAACCGAACCGTAACTTATAATTGTTGGTCGGTTTTCGGTTTTTACTGTTCTTTCACCAATTCTGTAAGACATAAAATCACCCTTAAAATTATCCGCATCTAAGGGTGATTTTATACTATTTGCTTATAAAACTTTATAGCCCTCGTTTTCGACTGCTTTTGTAAGTTGCGAAATATCAACATCTTTACTGAGTGTAATTTCGGCAGTGCCGTTTATATGGTCTGCTTTTGCACTAATAACACCGTCTATTTTCTCAAGTGCCGCCTTTACCCTACCCGAACAGTGTTCACACATCATTCCTTCGATTTTTAAAGTTTTTTGCATAGTATGTTCACTTTCCTTTCTGTATATCTTTGTGAAATTAAGCCGTAATGAGTTCATTACAACACAAAAACTTGAAATCGACATAGCACCCGCCGCCACCATGGGACTCAATGCCAAGTTGAACGGAGCTATAAACACACCTGCCGCAAGCGGTATACAAAGTGTATTATAAATAAATGCCCAAAAGAGATTTTCTTTAATATTTAAGAGTGTGCGCTTACTGATTTTTATCGCGTTTACGCAATCGATAAGACTGTTTTTTACAAGCACAACATCTGCAGAATCAATAGCGATATCGCTTCCCGCCCCTATTGCCATACCGATATCGGTAACGGTTAAGGCAGGGGCATCGTTTATACCGTCACCAACCATTACTGCACTTTTTGTCATATTTAATTTTTTCACAATTTCCGCCTTTTCGTTCGGCAATACTTCCGCAAAAACTTTTTCTATTCCTACCGAATTTGCAATAGACTGTGCGGTGCTTTTATTGTCCCCCGTAACCATAACGGGTGTAAGTCCCAAATCTTTAATCAGATTTATTGCTCTTAAACTGTCGGGTTTTACGGTATCTGCAAGGGATATAATTCCCACAACTATACCGTTTTTTGCAAAAAACAAAGGTGTTTTACCGTTTGAAGAATAGTCAATAATTATGTCTTTATACTCATCTTCATTAAAGGCAACCTTTTCTTTTATGAATTTAAGATTACCTGCAAACAAATGCAAATCACTGTAAAAAGTTTCTACACCGTTACCCGCAAACTCGGTAAACTTATCGGGATTTACTACCGTATATCCGTTTTGAACACAGTAATTTATAACCGCTTTTGCAAGAGGGTGTGAACTGTTTGCTTCACAAATTGAAGCATACTTTAAAAGTTCACTCTCGGTAATGTCTATCGGAAAGATATCGGTTACAACGGGTTTACCGTTAGTAACGGTACCTGTTTTATCAAATATTGCAATTCCCGTTTTACCGGTGTTTTCAAGTGCTTCGGCGGTTTTAAATAGTATGCCGTTTTTTGCGGCAATGCCGTTACCTACCATTATTGCGACCGGCGTGGCAAGACCCAATGCGCATGGGCAACTGATAACAAGCACCGAAATTGCTCTTGCAAGACAGAAAGAGAAAGTTTTTCCCAAAATAAGCCAAACCGCAAAGGTAGTAAATGCTATAAGTATTACCGACGGCACAAAGTACGCGGATACTTTATCCGCCGTTCTCGCAATAGGCGCCTTACTTGCCGATGCATCTTCTACAGCTTTAATAATTTTAGAAAATGCGGTATCTTTACCTACGCTTTTCGCTTTGCAAATTAAATATCCCGATAAATTTACGGTTGCGCAGGAAACTTCATCACCTACCGAAATTTCAATAGGCAAACTTTCCCCCGTAAGTGCCGATTTATCAACACTGCTATGCCCTTTTATTACCGTTGCATCAGCGGGTATCCTTTCCCCCGGCTTTACTGCAAAAAGGTCGCCTACGCGCAAATTTTCAAGCGGTACGGTATGCTCAGTACCGTCAACAATTAAAGTTGCGGTTTTCGGTGCTAAATTTATAAGAGAGTTAAGTGCGGTAGTAGTTTTACCTTTTGAAAGTGCTTCAAGTAGTTTGCCGACAGATATCAAAGTCAGTATCATTGCCGTTGACTCATAGTACAAATCATTATAGCGCACGACAGGGTTGTTGCCGATAACAATATTAAAAGTATTATAAAGACTGTAAATAAATGCCGCACCCGCCCCTAAAGAAACCAAAGTATCCATATTTGCCGAAAGGTGCA
>JAKSQL010000141.1 GCA_024404125.1 Clostridia bacterium | reverse complement strand
ATGCCCGTTAGCACATTCGCCACAAATAATCACCTTTCACATTTTATTTTCATACGGTAAATAATGCTTTTACGGTATCATTATATTATGAATTTGATTGTATGTAAAGTTTGGACGGTATTTAACTTTCGTAAAATCACGGCGAAGCCGTGTATATCGTCAATTCCGTAAGGAATTGCATCTCATCAAACCTGCGGCTTGAATAAAAGTATGATCAAACGTCGTTTCTATTTCCATCCTTTTGGTTATGAGTTATATAAAAATCTGTGTTTTGCAAAATGGGTATTTTTCCGTCGGACACGGCACACCCGCCAAGGTGTGCAAAACTTTGGGAACTCGCTTACCGATGTTTCCTTTTCAGATAGTAGGCATCGGAACTGATCTCCTCAACGTGGTGCTCACGCATCACTTCAAATCCGAAATGCTCATACATCTCCACGTTTTTCGCAATGCTGGTGAGAAGCAGGATATCTTTCTTTGCCTTGTCGCATTCGTCAAACAGTCCTCTCATCAGCCGCGAGCCGATTTTTTCTCCGTGCCTTTCGGTATCCACGGCAAAAATCTCGATATAAACATCATCTTCGTTATACTCAAGGTATTTTTCGTCATCGTAGGTGTACGCAAAAATATAGCTGACGTTCGCTTTGGCTTCGGGGCTCAGAAAGTTATAGGTTTTGTCTTCCTTGATGAGCTTTCCCGAATCTAAACAATCTTTCATTTTCGTGAGGATCAGTGTCCCCGAAAAATCCTCATTGGCAATAACAACACCTTTTTCCAGTGCGTTGTCGATCCATTGCAGCCCCAATTCATAGTACAGTTTCAGATACTCCTCGTGGCTGATCGGATAGGTCGGGATAGGATAAAAACAATCGCCAAATGCCCTCGAAATAGTTTCGGCAAGCTTTTGCCGGTCTTCCGCCGTTTCCACCGTGCGAAACCCTTCGGGTAAAGTTTCAAAAATGTGCAGGTTGTTCATAGGGATGTCCGTTCCTTTCTGAATGAAAAATGATTGCTGAGTGTGGTTTTTACCGCATCATACGGCTATTTTACAAATAAATATTATACCGAAAATGTTTATATGTCAAGTATTGCCGACGGTTGATTCTTTTATATTTGTGATTGGTCTGCTCAATCGGTGGATGGGTTGAACTCTTGTGCAAAATAAGTGAAATATCGGCTGCCGCCGATGTGATATAATTTGTTGGCGCAAATTGTGATATATATCCACCCACGCCCGCAGGCATTTCACACGCCAAAGGCGTATTTCACAAATCCCGTCAGGGATTTATTTCGTTGTAAAAACCCACTTATGTCAGGTAGACAAAAGTGAGTTTTTACATGTTGGAGCCGGGGAGAGCCGCCCACCTCCAACGTCGGTGGCACGGCACGCGGACTTTTAAGCAGTTCACCGAACTGCTTAAATTTGCTTTGCAAACCGTCCTGTTCGACTCTCTTCCACCCAAGAAATAAAAAATCGGCAATACCTTACGGTATCACCGCTTTTTTATTGGTGGAGCCGGGGAGAGTCGAACTCCCGTCCAAAAATCAATTCCTATCGGCATCTCCGAGCGCAGTCACTTTTTTAAAATTCCCTTGTACTGTCATCAGGTGACAGATTGCAGTACTTAGTAGCCCTTAAACCGTGATATGAGTCAGAGCACCCTCATATTCACGTTCACCACTGTTTGACGCCCTCAATAAGCCGTGGTCCTCTTATATCGGACGGCAGCATTAAGCTGCTAAAGCAACTGATTTGTCAGTTAATTTTAAAGTGCGGATTTTATAGCGGTCCCGCACCGCTGCTCGCTTCCGGTAGTTCAAAATCCCTGTCGAAACCTTTACGGCCCCATACATTAAGTAATAACTAATGGTGAATAGTGAATAAGTGAAAAGGTGTTGGTGAGTGGGGGATTATCTGTTTTGTTCTTTCATTGCGCGGTCAATGGCGCGGTCTGCATCCTTTTTAGCGGCGACGGCGCGCTTATCGTGGAGCTGTTTACCTTTACAAAGACCGACTTGCACCTTAACAAGTGAACCTTTAAAGTACATAGAAAGCGGAATGAGTGTAAGTCCCTGCTGCTTTACCTGACCTAAAAGGTGCATAATTTCCCTTTTGTGCATAAGCAGTTTTCGGTTCCTTTTTGGGTCCTTATTGAATATGTTGCCGTATTCGTAGGGACTTATATGCATTTGCTTTATAATAAGTTCACCGTTATCAATACTGCACCACGCTTCTTTAAGGTTTACACCGCCTGCTCTTACCGACTTTACCTCGGTGCCGCAAAGTGATATACCCGCTTCAAAACTTTCAATAACAAAATACTCGTGGAATGCTTTTTTGTTTGTAGCAACGGTTTTAGTATTTTCCAAAACGGCACCTCCCTTATTTACAGTATAGTAGTATATCATAAAACTTATTCAAGGTCAAGAAAACAGGGTGAAAACGGAAAATTTTTCCGAAAAAATATCGGAAAATTTCCGTCTTTTCGTTTTTGGGGATTTTTAGTTGTAATTGCCTTGATAACGGCTGTTTTAATAGTAAAATTAACGATGTGATCTCAATCAACAAGTATGATTATGAGCATATTTTGTTGACTTTTGATATTGATTTTTGTACCTGTTATAATTTATAATTACTGTAAATAAATTCGTTCGGTGAATTTATATGAATAGAATACAGTATTATATTGCTGTTTGGAGGAACAAAAAATGGAATTTAAAGTATTTCAAAAAGAAATTGAATTACAGTCAAGAGGATGGATACCCACGTTTCACGATATCTCAAAAGAGGTAA
>JAKSQL010000140.1 GCA_024404125.1 Clostridia bacterium | reverse complement strand
TTCTGCGGCGGCTATCCGATGCTTTTCGGAATAGCCGAAAAAATGCTTGAAGCACTTTCCATTGACCCTAAGAAGAAGATAAAAACTTTGTCAAAGGGTAACAAAGAAAAAGTAGCCCTTATTCTTGTTATGAGCAGGCAGGCAAAACTTTATTTGCTTGATGAGCCGATAGCCGGCGTTGACCCTGCTACAAGAGATTACATTTTACGTACAATAATCCAAAATTACAGTGACAATGCAACGGTAATTATATCTACACATTTAATAGCCGATGTTGAGCCGATTTTAGACGAAGCAATATTTATAAAAAACGGCAACATAGTACTTAATGAAAGCGTTGACGATATAAGAGAAAAAAGAGGTATGAGTGTTGACGCACTGTTCAGGGAGGAATTCAGATGTTAAGAAAACTTTATGCTCACGAATTTTACGCCCTTTATAAAAGACTTTTCCCCGTATATATAGGCCTTGCCTTAATAACAGTGATGACAAGGGCATCGTACCTTATCAACACCGAAGATTATGATTTTTTATTCGGCGGCATAATAAAAGGCAGTGCGACTGTTTTAAGTGTTCTTGCCATAATCGCGATGGCGGTAATAAGTATGGTAATAATACTTATGCGTTTTTATAAGAACCTGCTCGGCAACGAGGGATATCTTACCTTTACTTTGCCGGTAACACCGCTTAATCATATATGGTGTAAACTTATAACTGCCTTTATCGCTACGGTTACTACTGCTATAGTTGCTTTCGGTGCGATAATTGCACTGCTTGCAGGGACTGACATATTTACTACACTGTTTACTGAATTTAAAGACATACTGATAGGATTATATAATTTAGGCGCAGTCAAGTTTATCGTAATTTCGTCACAAACGGTAATTCTTGCAATAACAATAATTTTCAGCGCACTGCTTATGTTCTATGTTTCAATGGCTTTCGGTCAGCAGTTTAAAAAGCGAATAGCAGGTGCAATAATAACCTATATAGTTATTTACACAATTATGCAGATGCTTGAAACAACTGTGCTTGTAGTAGCGGTTGCACTTTCGGAGCCGATAACGCAAATGATAAACGATGAACCGTTTTTATCACTTACGTTAGGACTTTCACTCGCCATCTTATACAATTTGGCGCTTTCTGCCGTATATTTCATCGTTACACACCATATGCTTACTAAAAAGTTAAATCTTGAATAAAAAAATTCCCGACTGTGTAGTACACGGTCGGGACTTTAATTTTTGAATTTAGTTTTTCAGAGCGCGTTCAAGCCAGGTGAATCCCAAATCAAGCGCATCAAACAAAGTTTCTTTAACACTTGTTTTTTCTGGCTTTGCTTTATCAGGGCTTTCGCCCTCATTCTTAATAAGGTTTATTGAAACCTTATCCGCAATTTCATTGTTTTCGGATAAAATTTCAAATTTAATCACATATTTTTCGCTCATATCACCGTAATAAATTACATTGTCTTTTCTTACGAGCGGTTTATCTTTATAGGTTAAAAATTTAGTTTCTGCCATAATAACTACTCCGTTTCAAATTATTTTTCGGATATTTCACCGTAAAGGTTAAATCTGAAAAGTTTGGTTTCGTCTTCGGGATTTGAGCAACGAATGGTTGCTTCACCTATTTCCTGATTTGAAAAGATTTTTGCTATGCCTATAATCTGACAAAGTTTTGATTTAAGATTCAAAACGTCGCCCTCTTCGGTTTCAAGATATACGTTACCCGTGCAGGTATCAACCGCCTTTAAAAACTCATCAAAGTCTATGTTATGGAGTTTGATTTTTTGATTATCCATAATAAATTCTCCTTTTTCTTTTTACTACTAAAAGTATAAACTATACATAATAATATGTCAAGAGGGGTATTTTTGCTTAATATTTCCCAAACTTGTATTATTATGTAAGGTTTTTTATTGACATTTCGCTTCAATTTTATTACTATTATATTTGTGAAGATATGATTTTTTACAGGAGAGAAAAGTTAAATGTTAGCAAACGAAAAAACTATGGAAGCAATAGTAAATCTTGCAAAGGGCAGAGGTTTCGTATATCCGGGAAGCGAAATATACGGCGGACTTGCAAACGCTTGGGATTACGGCCCTCTCGGTGTGGAACTTAAAAACAATATCAAGCGCGCTTGGTGGAAAAAGTTCGTGCAGGAGAATAAATATAACGTAGGGCTTGACAGTGCAATTTTAATGAACAGTGAAACCTGGGTTGCATCGGGCCATTTAGGCGGATTTTCAGATCCGCTTATGGATTGCCGTCAATGTAAAACAAGACACAGAGCGGATAAACTTATAGAGGACTATGTTGCCGAAAACGGTCTTTCAGATAATCCTGCCGCTATGAGCGACAGTGAAATGATGCAGTATATAAAGGATAAGCAGATTGCCTGCCCTTCGTGCGGCAGTCACGATTTTACCGATATAAGAAAGTTTAACCTTATGTTTAAGACATTTCAGGGTGTTACGGAGGACAGTACGTCAACCTTGTATCTCCGACCCGAAACGGCGCAGGGCATATTCGTAAACTTCAAGAACATTCAAAGAACTACAAGAAAGAAACTCCCCTTCGGTGTAGGTCAGATAGGTAAATCCTTCAGAAACGAGATAACTCCCGGAAACTTTATTTTCCGTATAAGAGAATTTGAGCAGATGGAACTTGAATTTTTCTGCAAACCGGGTACGGACCTCGAATGGTTTGACTATTGGCGTTCTTTCTGCAAAAAGTGGCTCTTGGATTTGGGAATTAAAGAGCAGGATTTACGTCTTCGTGACCACGATAAAGACGAACTTTGTTTCTATTCAAAAGCAACTACCGATTTTGAATTTATGTTCCCGTTCGGTTGGGGCGAACTTTGGGGTGTTGCGGATAGAA
>JAKSQL010000014.1 GCA_024404125.1 Clostridia bacterium | reverse complement strand
ACTTTTTTGGGTGCGGCACTTTTGCCCGTGCCCTCCGATATTCCCGCCGAAAGATACTCCCTTAAAAGTTTTGCGGTGCTTTCGCTCATAACCTTTGTTTTAGCACCTGCAGAGTATTTTTCACTTTTACCGTCCTTTACGGTTCTTTCCACTACCGAAGGCAGAAAATATCCGCCGTCTGATGCTATTGCGTTATAGAGGTTAAGCATACAAACGGGACTTGCCGAAAGATTTCCCTGCCCTATACTTAAATTTGCAAGAGATGCTTCGCTGTTTAGTGCCGATATATCGGTAAGTATTGCACCCGAAGTATAAAAATTATCGGCTATTTTAATCTCTCTGCCGAAATTTAAAGAAGATGCCATATTGTATACGGCATTTGCCCCTATGTTTTGAATAAAGTTATAAAAAAACGAGTTGCAGGAATAGGCAAGTGCAAGTCTTAAGTCAACCGCACCGTGTCCGCCCTCTTTATGACATTTAAAAACTCTGTCACCTATAACGGTACTGCCCGAGCAAAAATGGGTAAAGCCGTAATTTTTATTTTCTATTGCCGCCGCCGCAACGCACGGCTTAAAAACCGAGCCGACACTGAAACTTAAAAGTGCCCTGTTTATCATAGGCGAATTTTCATTATACAGATATTTGTTTATATAAGCGGCATTATAATCGGGACGGCTTACCGTTGCCCTTATTTTGCCTGTTTTGCATTCGCTTACTATAACGGCGCCTTTTTCTATTTTATCCGCACATCTGCTTACAAGTGACTGTATATCACTCTCAAGTGTGGTTACAAGGCAGTTAAGGTTATTTTCACCTACGTTTTCAAAGTACGGCTCTATACCTTCGAGCACCGAGCCCTTGCCGTCGGTAGTGAATACCGCATCTACACTCTTATCGCTGTAAAGTAAACTGTCGTATGCTTTTTGAAGTCCGCATACACCGTGGCAGGAAGCATCGGTATAACCTAATATATGCGCCGCATCAAGATATGAAGAATACTTTGAACATATACTTGCAGTTGCTATTCCCGTATGGGTAAAGTTTTCTTTAACCTTGCAGACCGCGGGCTTGTTTGCCTTTAAACTGCTTATCACCTGACTTAAATCCTCTTTTGAGATTTTTGAAGATATGCCCGTAATTCCTGACGGTGTAGGCGATATCGCCGCATAGGTTTCGTAGGTGGTATTGGTAAGCGGCTTTAAGTTACAGTCGTATATAGTGCCTCTTATATGCGATACTGATATTCTGTATCCGGACTGTTTTGCCGCAACCTCACCGTAACCTTTTGTATTTATAACTCCTATTCTCAAAACACAACTTAAAAAAAGCAACAGTATCATAAAAAAGCATTCGGTTGCTCTTCTTGCAAACACTTTTGAAAAATATGTTTTATGCATAAAAAAACACACCTCATATCATAGTATGTCCGAGGTGTGTTTTAAGTAATCCTTTATTCTGCTTTTCTTAACATTGAGCCCGCTTTAATTTCTCTTTCAAACGGTATTTTAATTTTCATCATAGGACTGTTTGCCGATATAAGTTCGTTGCCGTTTATATCAAGTAAAGTATCGCACGGAACAAAAAACGGCTCGCTCCCCGCCTCAAGACAGTCAAGAACAGTCCCCTTTGAAAACTTGTTTTTAAGGGTTGCGATTACAAAACCGTTCTCATACCCTTCTACCACTGCGGCAACCGAGTAATCCCTTATATATCCCGCGCTTTCATAGGTCTGAGCGTTTGTGGGTTTGCCGAAATAAAATCCGGTTGAATAGGTACGGTGACTTATTTTGTTAAGTTCTTTTACCGTCCACTCGGGAACGGTCCAATTATCAATATCGGTAATACTGTCAAGCGCGCCTCTGTACGCATTGGCGCAGACCGCCACGTAGTATTCGGACTTTGCCCTGCCCTCAATTTTGATACTGTCAACCCCCGCCTTTATCATTTTATCAAGATAAGGCGCCATACACATATCGTTGGCATTGAGTATATAGGTACCCTTATTTGTTTCGGTAATATCAAAATACTGTCCGGGACGTTTTTCCTCCATAAGAGAATAGCTCCACCTGCAAGGTTGAGCACGGTCACCGCGGTTTGCATCTCTGCCTGTCATATAACTTGAAAGTAAGCATCTTGCCGAAAACGCTACACACATAGCCCCGTGCGCAAAGCATTCGATTTCGAGTTCTTTCGGTGTGTTTGCTCTTATCTCGGCAATTTCTTCAAGGGAAAGTTCTCTTGCGAGCACTACCCTTTTTGCGCCCATATTGTAAAAAACATTTGCGGTATTACTGTTAACTATGCCCGACTGCACCGAAATATGAAGTTCTGCATTTGGCGCATATTTTTTTATAAGTTCCATAGTGCCCAAATCACTTGCTATTATCGCATCGGCTTTAAGTTCGTTTAAAACAGTAAGAAATTCGGGCAGACGTTTCATCTCATCGTTATGAGGAACGGTATTGCAGGTGATATGCACCTTTTTGCCGTTTTGGTGGGCATACTCAATGCCGAGTTTTAAATCTTCGGTATTAAAGTTTGCCGAAGCGGTACGCATACCGAACTCCTCACCTGCAAGATATACGGCGTCCGCTCCAAACTGTACGGCGGTTTTAAGCCGCGTAAGGTCACCCGCAGGACATAAAAGTTCGGGCAATTTAAAATTATTCTTCATAGAACCAGTTGTTCGCTTTCTTTAACTTTGCTATTGTGGAATTATGTTCGTTTAAAGTCTTGTTGTAGTGGAAGAGCGGTATTCCGCCGTTTGTAAGCCCCTTATCGGTTACAAAATAATAATAGTCAAAGTCCTTTTCGGGATATATTGCCGCTTTAATACTCGGCAGATTTGGTGAACACAAAGGACCGGGCGGCAAACCTTTTACCTCGTAGGTATTATACCTGCCGTTGCCGTGAGGATACTTTCTTGTAGGCGAAGAGCCGAGTGTTGTAAAATCGGAACTTTTAAGGCGATTATAAAATACCGCCGCTACCTTTTGTCTATCGGTATCGGAAACCTCTTTTGTGTTACCCGCTTCAAGTTGCACGAGAGATGCCAAGGTCATAACCTCGTGGAACGTATACTTACCCGATTTTACATCGTCACGCATTTTCTCTGTAAGCGAGCCGTCAAGTTGCTTTAGCATTTTATCTACCGCAAGGTGTGCGCCCTCTTTTGAGTCCTCCACAACGTAAAATTCATAGGTTTCGGGGAAAAGATAACCCTCAAGCCGATAGTAAACCGACTCGTACGGTATCTCCTTTACAAAATCGTATTTGAACTTACCGTTTTGTACCTCATCTATAAACTCGCTCTTATAGCATACGCCTTTATCTTCAAGTATTTTCGCAATATCGTCTATATTACCCTCGGGTATTGTAACCCTTACGGTTTCGGCTTTGGCGCCTTCGGTCATAAGCATATTTGCAAGTTCACCGTAACCTATTTCGTTATTGAAAGAATAAAGACCGTATTTATATTTTGAATCGTAATGTTTTAATTTTGAGTAAAGTCTGAAAAGGGTGGGCAGTTTTACCGCTCCCGTTTCGTTTAACTTTTCGGCTATTACCTTGGTTGAAGTACCCATAGGTATATTTAAGGTGCAATCCTGCCCTCTGCCAAAACCGATACCTAAATAATCCGCCCCCGCGAATATGGCGCAAACCGCCAAAATTGCGGAAACCGCTACTACGCAGGCGGCAATTATCAGGGTTTTAACTATTCCCTTACTGTTTTTTGAGTGCTTCATATTTTCGGGCTTTTTCGGCTTTTTCGGTGAGTTGTTTATATCGTATTCCTCTACCGCAAAACCCTTACCGATTACAAAATCATCTGCACTGTTATTGCTTTGATTACCGTTAAAATTAAAATTTCCGTTTTCCTGCATTATATCACCCTTTACATCGGATATCTCATATCACGGGAAAGTTTACCCGAAATTTTGTTATCGCCAAGCAGTACCTCAACAAGTTTATACGAAAAATCAAACGCCGCTCCCGCACCCCAGGAAGTAACGGTATTACCGTCACTAACGGCGGGAACACTTACTACGTTTGCACCTAAAAGGTCTTTTTCAAAACCGTTAAAGCAGGTGGCGTTTTTACCGCTTAAAAGTTCCATTTTACCGAGTATTGACGGAGCGGCGCATATAGCCCCGATTACAAGATTGTTTTTGTTGCAGTAATCAATAAATTTTGCCACCGCTTCACTCTTTTCAAGATTTGCCGTACCCGGCATTCCGCCCGGTAAAACTATACCCTCTACGTTATCAAAAGTTAATTCTTTTACGGTAATGTCACTTTTAACGGTTATACCGTGAGTGCCCGTAACATAACAGTTATCGGTTATTGAAGCACTTTTAACTTCTATGCCCGCCCTGCGCATAATATCAATCGGGCAGAGTGCCTCCATTTCTTCAAAACCGTCCGCCAAAAACACGTATACCATAAAGTAACCGCTCCTTTTTTACAGTACTTTTAATACCTCGTTAAGTATATCTTCGGATATCTCCTCTACCGTTCTCGGATTGCCGTTTTTCGCACAGTCGATTACCGACCAACCCGAATACTTTGCAGTAAAGTACGCGGCTTTTCTGCAACGGTCAAGATATTCGGTGTTGTTTTCGTGAATATCTTTTTTACTTTCGTCACCGCTGTATCTTGAAGATAAAAGTTTTTGGGAAACTTCTACCGGCATATCAAGGAATATTACCTTATCGGGTTTTGGAATTTTAACCTTGTTGTATTCAAAATCGTATAGCCAATCAAGGAAGCCCTCCCACATCGACTTATCAAGTTTAGAAGTTTGATGCACCGCGTTGGAGGTAGTGTATCTGCCCGAAATTATTATACCGCCGTTATCGTAAAACTTACCCCAATCGGTTTTGTAGGAAGCATAACGGTCTACTGTATAAAAAACCGATGCGGCATAAGCATTAACGTCATCGGGATTTTTACCGAACTTTCCGCCGAGATACATCTTTATAAGGGCAGAAGAATCACTCTCATAATCGGGGAAGGATACCGTTTTTGTTTCTATGCCCTTTTGCTTTAACTTTTGCGGCAGTAAAGAAAGTTGGGTGGATTTACCGCTGCCGTCAAGCCCCTCAATAACAATAAGTTTACCCATTGTTTTTCAGTTCCTCGTAAAACTTTTTCATTTCGTTTGCTTTACCGCAACTCATTTTACCCTCGGGGCAGGGTCCCGATACGCAAGGCGGTCCCGCCTTTTTAAAGAGTTCGGGGGATACCTCACTTACAAGTTTAAGCATCATATTGGCAACCTCTCTGATTTCCCATTGAGCACGGTTGCAACAACGGTGATGGAAGAAGTTCATAAGTGAACGCGCATTCATTGTAACTACCATTTTGGTTTCGCAGGCATTAGGCAGTACAAAACGTGCATCCTCTATTGCTTTTTTCTGTGCCATACGTGCCGCCGTTTTTTCGTCCTTACCCTCTTTTAAAAACATTTCTTTATGTTTCTTTGTAAGTACCTCGGCTATGCTGTCATACGCATCCTGCGCTTTTTGCATGGCATCCTTATACACTTTAAGGGTTTCTTCGTCCGCGGATACTTCTGGCGGGGTGACATACTCAAAAGCGCCCTCACTTACGTATCTTTGGCTTTTAACCGAATAAGAGGCAATTCTTTGACGTGTTATCTGTGCTAAAAGTGAACGTGATACACCCTCAATACCGAAAGTGAAACTTGCGTGTTCAATAGGACTTTCGTGACCTAAATCGGAAAGCATTTCAACAAAGGACTTTACCTTTTCATCGGTAAGACCGTCCCTCAAATCTTTGATACTTGAAGATCTGTAACAAAGTTTTGCGGCACTCGCTATCGTTTTTTCGGGGCTTGGTGTGTATGCTAAAAGAGTTACAAGCGGCATAGTTAAACATCTCCTAAATTTATTACGTAATATTATACCAAATTTCGACAGTTATATCAATCAGTTTTTACTTGTTTTACAAAATTTTTATTTTTTTATTTTTTTTAATAAAAACTCTTTTTATATCGGACAAAATATGGTAGAATATATTTAATTTAATATTGGGGGATAAAATTATGTCAAGTATTGATTTTAAGCACACTCCTTTCGGCGACCTTGCAATAGTAAGTATGAGGGGTTGCGAGGATATTTCCGCAAAGGTGGACTACTACCTTAAAAACTGGCGTGAGGTTGATGACGATGCCTCTTTCGTTGTAACTCCCAACTGTCCGAGATTCGGCACAGGTGAGGCAAAAGCGGTTTTAAATCACACCGCGAGAGGACTTGATGCCTACATAATTTCGGATTGCTTTAACTACAACGTTACTTACAAAATGTACGGACAAACCGTTCCCATGAGTCCTGATGACCATTTCCAAGACCTTAAGCGCGTTATTGCGGCTTTCGGCGGTAAGGCAAGAAGAATTACGGTTATTATGCCTATGCTTTACGAGGGCAGGCAGCACAGAAGAACTGCAAGAGAATCTATGGACTGTGCTCTTGCTTTGCAGGAACTCACCTCTATGGGTGTTCAGAACATCATAACCTTTGATGCTCACGACCCCCGCGTAAACAATGCGATTCCGCTCGGAGGATTTGATAACGTTCAGGCAACCTATCAGATGATTAAGGCACTCCTTAAGAACGTTGAGGATATTAAACTTGACCGCGACCATACTATGATAGTTTCCCCCGATGAAGGCGGTATGGGCAGATGCATTTACTATTCCTCGGTTTTAGGGCTTGAACTCGGTATGTTCTACAAGAGAAGAAATTACTCGATAATAGTTGACGGCAGAAACCCCATCGAAGCACACGAATTTTTGGGCAGCGACATTACGGGTAAAGATTTGATTTTGGTTGACGATATGATTTCAAGCGGCGAATCTATGCTTGATATTGCCGCAAAACTCAAAGAAATGGGTGCAGGCAGAATATTCATTTTCTCAACCTTCGGTCTTTTTGTAAACGGTCTTGATAAGTTTGATGAGTATTACGAAAAAGGTCTTATTGATAAGATATTCACCACCAACCTTGTTTATCAGTCACCCGAACTTTTGCAAAGAGATTGGTACTGCAGCGTAAATATGGCAAAATACATTGCGCTTTTGGTTGATACACTTAACAAGGATAACTCGATAAGCAGTCTGTTAGACCCCGTTGACAGAATTAAGAAAATTGTAAGTCAATACGAAAAATAATTTATTTTAAATATATTTCACCGCTTTTTGTTCACACTAACAAAAGGCGGTGATTTTTTTGTCTTTAAGAACAGACCTTATAAGTGAAAAGAGTAATTTCCGTGACGACTTAAACGGAGTTACAACAAAAACTTTTTCAAGCGGAGATACCGTTTTGCAGTATGCCGAAATAAAAAACGAAAATGCCGCAAAAGAACTCGAAAAACCGATGGGTAAGTACTATACCGTAAAATTCCCGAGAGTTGATACCCTTACGGACTTTTATGATATAGAACACTTTCTTGTTACGGCGCTTGATGACCTGCTGCCTGACTGTCGCGAGCAGGTTATGGTGGTAGGGCTCGGCAACCGAGATATTACTCCCGATTCTTTGGGGCCTCTCACTGCGGACGGGATAATTGCCACAAGACACATCAGTAATTCAATTAAAAAGCAAACGGGACTTGAAAGTTTAAGGGCGGTATCTTCGGTAATACCGGGGGTGCTCGGCAAAACAGGAATAGAAGCAAGTATAGGTATAAAAGCGATAAGCGAAAGCATTAAACCGACCGCGGTGATAGTAATAGATGCCCTCGCGGCACAAAGTCCCGACAGATTATGCACTACATTCCAACTCACAAATACCGGCATATCGCCGGGGTCCGGTGTAAACAATGCGCGGAAGGCATTTGATAAAAACACTTTCGGTGTACCCGTTATAGCAATAGGTATGCCTACCGTAATAGACTACGAATTAAATGAAAATGAAACTATGATGGTAACTCCCAAAGATATTGATATGCTGATTAAAAAATCGGCAAAAATACTTTCCGATACCTTAAACGGATTTTTGCAACCCGATACCGATAAGGAAATACTTACCGCCCTATCATAAAACAACATAAAATTTCATAATATTTTATTAGTTTACAGGTTTGGCGGTGGCAGCAATAAATCAAAAGGGTTCATTTATAAGAATTGTCGTTTCTTTTTCGCTTTGTTTCGGAATTATATGTTATGCAGGATACAGTATACTTTTTAAAACACAGTCCTCCCCGATAAAAGATACTTTTGTAAGTGAGGGCAAATCGGTATCGGTAAAGGAATATACGGCACCCGAAATCAAGAAAGAAACGGTGACAAGTGAAAGCGTAAGCAAAGTATCAAGCGCAATAAGTGTTGCCTCAAAGGCAAAGGTGCTCGGTAAAGTAACTGAAAAATTTATATCACCGTATACTGCTAACACCTATTACAACAGTGTATATCTTAAAAACAGCACCGACCTTAAAATAGATATAAAGGAACTCTTATCCTCTCCGCTTAAATACAAACTTACAAAAAACGGTGAGCCGCAGGTGCTTATTCTCCACACCCACGCGACCGAAAGTTTTTTAAGCGAAGACCGCGACTACTATACCGAAAGTGATGCTTCGAGAAGTACTGACAATTCAAAAAATATGGTAATGATCGGGAATATAGTAGCCGAAAAACTTAATACAGCAGGGGTAAAAACACTGCACGATACAACTTTGCACGATTATCCCTCTTACAACGAGAGTTACAACCGTTCTTCAAAAACGGTGTTAAGTTACATCAAAAAATATCCGAGTATAAAAATAGTTATAGATATGCACCGCGATGCGATTACGCCGTCAAACAACGAAAAGGTTAAAGTAACCACCAAGATAGACGGCAAAAAAGCGGCACAGATTATGCTTGTAATGGGCTCTCAAAGCGGTAATGTTAAAAACTTTCCGAATTACAAAGAAAATCTTAAACTTGCCGTAAGAATACAGCAAACACTCGAGGTTATGTATCCTGCTCTTGCGAGAAGTATAAGTTTAACCTCAAAAAACTATAATGAAAGTTTAACCGAGGGCTCGGTGCTTATAGAGATGGGGACAGATGCGAATTCTTTAGAGGAGGTAAGTTACTCTGCAAGTCTTTTAGGTAATGCACTTGTAAGTTTATTTAACACACTTGTATGAAAAGAAGTATAAAAATATTTTTTAAATCCTTTTATTTCAGTATGACCTTGGTAATTTGCCTTATAATAGCGGTTATAGGTGCCGCAAAGGTGTACGAAAATGCCCGACTTATAGGTTTCGGCGAATACAAAAAAGCAGTGGAAATATCAAACGGGCATATAAGGATACTTGATTTTGAATTTGATATTGATTTTATTAAAAAAGCGGACTGATTTTTTATCAGTCCGCTTAAATTTTATTTTTAGTTTTGTTCGTCAAGGGTTAAGGAAAAACTGTCCATAAACCCGTTTAAGAAGATATCCGCTTCTTCGCATTTAAGTTCTTTTATACTCTTTCTTGTGGATTTTTCCGCTTTTATAAACTCCTTATTACCCATATTTATTTCCTGCACACATTTAATAAGCGCCGATATTTTATCTGCCGCTTTTATTATTTTTTTGCTCTCACTGTCGGGAGTGTAGAGGGCAGAATAAGTATCCTTCATATCATCAGGCAGCATATCCGTAAGACTTTTTTCCGCAAGTGTTTCTATTTTCTTATAGGTGGTTTTTATTTCTTCGTTAAAATATTTTACGGGGGTAGGCATATCGCCCGTTATTATCTCGGAAGTATCGTGATAAAGTGCCGCCACCGCGACAAAATTTTGGTCGTAATTCTTATTAAGACGGGTGTTACCTATAACGCAGAGCGCATGTGCTACTACCGCCACCTCAAAAGAATGTTCGCTTAAACTTTCTTGTTTGGTGTTACGCATAAGCCCCCATCGGTAGATATTTTTCATTCTCGAAATAACAGCAAAAAAATGGCTTTTCATAACAATTCCTCCTACTATTGAATATTATACATTTTTTTGGTATAATATCAATAATAAAAAATACGGAGGATGATTATGACCTTTTCAGATATGAAACTTAATACTCTGCGGCCACAGAAAGAGAAAAAGTTCATTACCTTTTTAATTGCCTTTATTACCGCATCGGCAATTTTTGTGCCGTATATGGTTTTAAGCAAGGGCTACTTTATTTTCTTCGGAGACTTTAACGTTCAGCAGATACCGTTTTATAAAATGTGCCACGATGCAATACTTAACGGTAACATGGGTTGGAGTTTTAATACCGACCTTGGTGCAAACTTTATCGGTTCTTACAGTTTTTATCTTTTAGGCAGTCCGTTCTTTTGGGTAACGCTTCTGTTTCCCTCAAAATTCGTGCCGTATCTTATGGGACCGCTGCTTATTTTAAAATTCTCTCTCGCCGCGGTCACGGGTTATATGTATATAAGGCGTTTTACCAAAACCGCCGTTGCGGCATCTTTAGGCGGACTGTTATATGCCTTTTCGGGTTTTTCGGTCTATAACATTTTCTTTAATCATTTCCACGAAGCGATAATAGTATTCCCGCTGCTCCTTTTATCCCTTGAACTTTTAATAACCGAAAATAAGCGCGGTGTGTTTGCGCTTACGGTTGCCTTGTGTGCGGTAACTAACTATTTCTTCTTTTTCGGTATGGTTGTTTTCTGCATTATCTATTTCTTTGTACGTATATTTTCAAAAGCAATAAAAGTTAAATTTTCAAAATTTTTGGTGCTTTTGTTCGAGGCGGGTTTGGGACTTTTAATGGCATCAATTCTTCTGCTTCCGAGCATATACGCGGTTATGGAAAATCAGCGCATTACATCGTTTGTATTGGGTTGGAACGCGCTTATGTACGGCAAAGAGCAAATCTACCTTAACGTATTGCAGTGTTTCTTCTTCCCACCCGACCTGCCCGCACGCCCCGTATTCTTCCCGAAAGCCGAGGTAAGATGGTCGTCTCTCGGAGGTTGGTTGCCGCTTTTTGGTACGGTAGGTGTGTTCACCTTATTCGGCAACAAAAAGGGCAACTGGAAAAAACGTCTTATAGCGGTATGTTTGTTTATGGCTTTGGTGCCCGTCCTCAACAGTGCATTTTCTTTCTTTAATACCTCTTACTATGCAAGATGGTTCTATATGCCTATCCTCATAATCTGCTTATCTACCGTATCGCTTGCGGACGAAAGCAATATAGCCTTCTCTTCGGGGCTTAAATGGTCGGCGGCAATAACCGCGGCATTTACCCTCGCAATAGGATTTTTCCCGCAGACTGACGATAACGGCAAAAAGATATTCGGGCTTTATATGCAGGACAGTGAGCATACCTATGCCATCCGTTTCTTTATCAGTTGCGCGATAGCACTTGTATCACTGCTGATACTTTACTTCCTGTTTAAACTCAGGAAGTCTGACAAAAATTCGTTTTTTAAGTCCTCTATTGCCTTTGTATCGGTTATCTCGGTGGTTTATGCAAGCATATTTATTGCCTGCGGCCGCTCACATTCTTACGATATTAAAGAAACGGTTATTAAAAGAGGCATTGAAGCGCAGGTCGACCTTAACGATGATACCGCTTTCAGAATTGACACCTATGACTGTATTGACAATACGGGTATGTATTTGGGCTACCCGACAATAAATGCGTTTCACTCGGTAGTGCCGCCCTCAATAACCGAATTTTACGAAAGTATCGGAGTTGAGCGAAGTGTTGCCTCAAGACCTGAGACCGATATACCTGCGTTGCGTCCGTTGTTATCGGTTAAATATCTCTTAAACCGAACTAACGGGGACAATCATTTTGCCGATGAAAACGGCAATACCAAGATGAGCGGATATTCCTATAAAAATACCACCGGTGGCTATTACGTATTTGAAAACGACAACTATATTCCGTACGGATTTTCTTACGAGTATTACACTACAAGAGAATACTTTGATACCTTTGACGGTGACGGTAAAACGAAACTTTTATTAAAAGCCGTTTTGTTAGACGATGAGCAGATAAAAAAATACGGCAGTATTTTGACAAATGTTGCCACGCTTGATGACACTTACGACAGCGAAACCGACTATGAAACCGATATTGAAACCGATGAAACGGTAACAAAGAAAAAGAGAAGCAAAACTACCGTAAAACTTATTTTTACCGATGAAGAGATGGCATTTGATGCAAGACGTCTTGCAAAGACCTCCGCCGATACCTTTACAACCGACAGCAAAGGTTTTACCGCTACGGTTGAAAGAGATAAAGAAAATCTTGTGTTTTTCTCGGTGCCGTTTGACAAAGGTTTTACCGCTACGGTAAACGGCAAGAAAGCCGAAATCGAAAAGGTAAATATAGGATTTATGGCGGTTAAAGTGCCCAAAGGTAAAAGCGAGATAAGATTTAACTATGAAACGCCGGGGCTTGCTTTGGGTATTAAAATCACCGTGGGTGCCGCTGCGGTATTCGTAATTTATGCAATTATATGTTTGTTTGCGGTAAAGAAAAAAACCGTTCTCAAAAATTTCCCTGAGGGCGCAAAACTGCTTGAAGACTGGCATAAAGAGGATATTATAGAAAGCACCAAAAACAGTATGCCTTACAACGAACAAAAAGAATTTGATATACTTGACGATTTTCCTATGCCTGACGCTGATAAAGGCAATAAAAATTTCAACGGCGGATTTAAGATAGATAACGATTCCTTTAAATAGTCTGTTGACACACGTTTATCAAGATATTATAATATCTATGTAAATTAAAAATTTCGGGAGCCGTACGGCTGAGAGTGAATTTTAGTTCTGACCGATGACCTGATGCGGATAATGCCGCCGTAGGAAAAATATTTAACTTATTTTGCCGCAGGTTATCCCTGCGGCTTTTTTATTTAAAAAGGAGTTTATTTATGCAACTGAATTTTAACAAACCGATATATAAAATAAGTTTAAGTGCGGTATTTATTGCGCTTGCAACCGCGTTAAGCACAGTAAAAATATATCAAATGCCTATGGGCGGCAGTGTTACACTATTAAGTATGTTGCCTATTTGCTTAATTCCGCTTTTATACGGAACAAAATGGGGACTTATAAGCGGTTTTGCATACGGAACGGCGCAACTTGTTTTAGGCCTTAATAACCTTTCTTATGCCACAAATGCTTTAGCGGCGGTTACGATTATACTGTTTGACTATCTGCTTTCATTCACAGTGCTCGGATTTTCGGGAATATTTTTAAAATATATTAAAAACAAAACCGTTTCCTGCACTTTGGGGGTTGCCGTTTCGGTAACTTTAAGGTTTATATGTCACTTTATCACCGGTGTTACCGTATGGAGAGAACTTACGGGATTTGATGCCGTTATTTACTCTTTACTCTATAACGGCTCATATATGTTGCCCGAACTTATCCTTACCGTAATCGGTTGCCTGCTTATTTTTAAAACCGCAAATATAAAAAGGATTTTAAATATAAATTCTTGATACGGCCGCCGACTATCACAAAGCGATTTAACGTGCATATCCCAATAGGATATGCACGTTATTTTTTTATATCCTATTAGGATATAAAATATATAATTAGGTATACAATATATAAAGTTATCTTGTGTATTTGAGGTATGAAAAATGGAAATAAATTATGTTGCAATCGGTGAACGAATTCGCGAAATAAGAACAAAGTCCAATTTAACGCAGGCAGTTCTTGCAGAAAGAGCAGGCATCGAGCCGTCTAATTTATCTCATATTGAACGTGCCGCAACAAAGGTAAGCTTACCTACCCTTATAAGTATTGCCAATGCATTGGAAGTTTCACTTGATGAATTGGTATACGGTAGTTTAATTAAAAATTCGCACGTTTCGGTAAAAATTCTTGAAGACGTTCTTTCAAACTGCACTCCGTATGAACAAATGGTGCTTTCTGAATTTTTAAACGATGCGATTAAATCTTTCAGAAAATTCAAATCATAATAAATACTGCATTTGTACATAAACTCATAAGACAGGAGGAAAATACGGTCTATTCACTTGCGGA
>JAKSQL010000139.1 GCA_024404125.1 Clostridia bacterium | reverse complement strand
TTTTTCGTCAAGTTTATCGGTAATACCCGCTTTTGACATAAGGTTTAAAAAGTCTTTTTCGTCCGCTTCGGTTACATCTTCCGCAAGGCAGTAGAGTATCATACCCTTGCCGACTGCCGCAGGGGTATTCGGCATTATTCTTATTACCCGCTTACTGCCTACCGCTTTGCAAATTTCATTAAGTGTTACACCTGCCGCCATTGTAACTATTACTGTATCGCTTGAAATAAGTCCCTTGATGCTTTCGGCAACCTTTAATATAACATTCGGCTTTACCGCCAAAAATAAGAATTTTGACTATGAAGCAAAGTAGTTTATATTAACATTTTCGGCATTTTTAAGAACTTTTTTAAGCGCGTTTACCTTATCGGCGTTACTGTCACAAAGCGCAATATTTTTATCACTTTTGTATACCGCTAAAGCGAGGGCACCGCCCATATTGCCTGTACCTATAAAACCTGCACTGTATTTCATAATATAACCCTCTATCTTATATTTCCTTTGCCGCTTACCACATATTTATAAGTGGTAAGTTCTTTTAGCCCCATAGGGCCTCTCGCGTGAAGTTTTTGGGTGGATATACCCATTTCACAACCAAGCCCGAATTCTCCGCCATCGGTAAAGCGGGTAGACGCGTTTACATATACTGCGGCACTGTCAACCGAATTTAAAAACAACTCTGCCGCGGTTTCGTTCTCGGTAATAATTGCTTCGCTATGGTGGGTTGAATGGGCGTCTATATGCTCTATTGCGCCTTTTACACCGTCTACCGAAGCGACTGCCAATATATAATCAAGAAATTCGGTATCAAAATCGTTAGCCCCTGCCGCTTTGACATTATTTGCATACTTAAGTGAAGCACTGTCCATACGAAGTTCGACCCTGCCGCCAAGCCGTTCTTCAAGTAGCGGTATAAACTTATCCGCTATTTTTTTATCTACAAGACAAACCTCCGCCGCGTTACATACCGACGGTCTGCTTACTTTTGCATTTTCGATTATTTTAAGTGCCATATTAAAATCGGCATCTTTATCAACATAGATATGGCATATACCGGTACCGGTTGCGATACACTCAACCGTGGCATTTTTTACACACATATCAATGAGTCCCTTACCGCCGCGTGGAACAAGCAAATCTATATAGCCGTTACCGGTCATAAGTTCGTTTGCACCTTCGTGACTTGTATCCTCTATAAGCATAACGGCATTTTCGGGAAATCCCGCTTTTTTTAAGCCGCATTTTATGGCGTTTGTAATCGCAAGCGCACTGTTATGCGCCTCTTTACCGCAACGGAGTATGCAGGCATTTCCGCTTTTTACCGCAAGTGCCGCCGCATCGGAGGTGACGTTAGGTCTGCTCTCGTAAATTATAGCAACTACGCCGAAAGGCACCGATACTTTTTTAATTGTAAGACCGTCTTTACGGGTAGTGGTTTCAAGTGTTAAACCTACGGGGTCGGGCAACTTTGCCACACTTAAAATACCCTGCGCCATACTTTCTATCCGTTCGTTATTAAGTTTAAGGCGGTCAAGCATAACGGAAGATATTTTGCCCTGCGCGTTTTCTAAATCGGTGTTGTTTGCTATCAGTATACCATCAGCAAATTTAAGTATGCTCTCTGCCATAAATTCGAGTGCCCTGCTTCTTTGCTCTGCACTGTAAAGACAAAGTGACCTTGAAGCCGCCTTTGCCGATTTCATTATCTCAAAAGTAGTCATTATTTACCCTTTCCGATAAATTTTGTGCCGATTGCTTTACCCTCGGCAACGTCATACAGTACCGATGGGTCTTTGCCGTTGGCTATTATCATATCTACCCCTGCCGCAGTTGCGATTTTTGCCGCCTCTATTTTGGTTACCATACCGCCGGTACCTACTTTAGTGCCGCTTTCGCCTGCAAGATTTTCAATTTCGGGGGTTATATTATCTACCGACTTAATTACGGTTGCGTTTTTATCTTTATGCGGGTCGGAGGTATAAAGACCGTCAATATCCGAAAGAAGTACAAGCATATCGGCTTTTACACTCTTTGCGACTATTGCCGCTAAAGTATCGTTATCGCCTATTATCAGTTCCTTTACCGCCACGGTATCGTTTTCGTTTATTATAGGTATAACACCAAGTTCTAAAAGTTTATTTACGGTGGCACTGAAATTATTGTGCTGTTCTGCATCGTTAAGATTTCCCGCGGTTAAAAGTATCTGCGCTACGGTGTGATTATACTCCCCGAAAAGACGGTCATACGTATACATAAGTTCGCACTGACCTACTGCCGCAGTTGCCTGCTTTAAAGGAAGGTCTGACGGTCTTTCACTTAAAGAGAGTTTGCCCATTCCCATACCTACCGCGCCTGAGGATACTATTATTACCTCATAGCCCGAATTTTTAATATCGCTTACTACCTTACAAAAATTCTCGATATGTCTTATATTAAGATGTCCCGTAGAATATGCAAGTGTGGAAGTTCCGATTTTGATAACAATTCTCATAACAAATCTCCAAAACGCAAACTTAACAAAGTTATTATAAAATAAAACCTTACTTCCGTCAAGCAAAAAAGCAGTTGCAATACACTTTGCAACCGCTTTTTAATCACTTATCGAATTTCACACTTCCCGAAAGAAGTATTACCGCATCTTTTGAAACGGTAAGAAGTCCGCCGCCGATATTGCCCGACTTTCTTTCCCCCTCGGGCAAATCCACACTGAACTCACCCTCTTTAACGGTTGTTATAAAGGGAATATGTCCCGCCATAACGGCAAGGTCACCCGAAGCGCCGCGCAAATTAAGTTTCACGGCATCGCCCTTAAAAACATTGCCGTTTGGTGTTGAAACCGTTAGTTTAAAGGTATTCATAAATTACATACCCGCCTTTTTTCTTGCCTCGTCTATCGTGCGGTTTTTGTT
>JAKSQL010000138.1 GCA_024404125.1 Clostridia bacterium | reverse complement strand
TAATTATCGCAACACACATCTGTTTAGGTGTGCCGCAAAACTCATTTTTAAAGTTATTTAAGGGGGCTATTGCCTTTTTGCGCAATTCATTTATCTCTTTAAGGGCATCTTCTGTTCCGTCCTTATTATCGGTAAAACCGTTCGGGTTCATATCCCATTCTTTCTGCCACGAAGCACCGTTTAAATTCCAAAGGTACGTATAGTTTTCGATAGTTGAAAGTTCCCGCTCGCTTAATACGTTTATACCCGATTTATGAAACCTTAATATATTTTCGGTAGAAAAATCGAATATCGCGTTAACGGCACTTATCGCAGCAACGCATACGGGCATAGATAAAAGCGGTATACGCTTATCTATAAAGCAGGGAATGCCGTTCCGCTTGCAGGCAATTTCGAGCGCGTCCTCATAAGGTGCGGTATCTCTTGCAATGATTACAAAATCGTTATATCTGTATTTCTTTTCCCGTACTGCTTTTCTGATATTTCTCGCAACGTACTCGCATTCATCGTATACCGACTGTGCCTCGCATACCGTAACTGCACCGCATTCGGTTTTTCCTTCCTTAAAGTTGCCCGACATTAACTCTTCAAGCAACCGCATATCGCCGTTACTGTATCTGTTCCCTTCTAAAACAATATCTTCACTTACACCGACACCCTGCATTTTGGCGGCGCGTTTAAGTGTATTGACGGTTTTTTGAACGTTTGAAAACATACCGAACGGAGAATTTGAGTTAACATCATTACAAAGACTTACGGTAACGCTTTCTGCAGATTTTATAATAAGTTCTATTATTTTATACTGTTGACCGGTAAAGCCCTTAAAAGAGTCAATAAATACGGTTTTGCCGCAAAAATAATCGCTCTGCTTTAAAGAATAGTAAAGTTTTGTAAGACGGTCACTTGTATCAATAAACTTTTCACCCAAAACCGCGCAGTAACTTTCAAAAATAACAGCGGTATCGTTAAGTTTAGCCGCCAAATCGGGCATATCGGTTAACTCGCGGATTTTATAAAGGTCATTATAATCTATCGCGTTTAATTTAAGTTCAGAAACGGTGTCAACCATTCTTTTCGCAAAAGAAGACGAATCACAATAATTTTTGAATACGATAAGGCGGTCTTTGGATAGATTAATTGCCCGTTTCATAAGGATAATTTTATCACAGTCACTTACCGTTTTTGCGGTAATGCCGCCGTTTATGCGCTCGATTTCGTCACAAAGGCGGGTAAAACTCATAACAGATACCTTTTGCGCAGACTTATCCCCGAGTGTTAAAAGCACCTGCTTTTCGCTTTCAAAAGAAAACTGTTCGGGTACTATAAGTATGGGATTATTTGAAAGCATAACACTTTCTTTTATCTTTTCGATAACGGTATAACTTTTACCGCTCTGCGCTCTTCCGAATATGAACTGCAACAATATAAACCCCTCCAATACTGATATTTTAGCATAATAAAACCAAAAAATAAAGTATTATATATATTGTAGAAATATTGCTGTGACAAAAACAGGACATTAAAAAAATCTCTCCAAAAGAGAGATTTTTATATGGATATATACTGACCTATTGTTCTTAAAAGTGTGTTTTTGCGAAAATCGTATTTCCTTATTGTTTTTACCTTTTTAAGCTTACTGCCGCTTTCAAGACTTATAAATGCTTTTACGGTGCTTTTTTGGTCTTCGGTCATAGTCTCTCCGTAAATATCAAGCAGACTTTTTGCCTGTGAAAAAGCGTCAAGATAGTTTTGCCTTGTTTTATTTCTCGACTTATACTTATTTACTATAAACTCTATACCTGTCGCCTTTTTGGCACCTACCTCGTTATCCCCATGCTGACGGTAAAGCATAGTAGGTTCGGTGATATAACCGACCTTGCCTTTAAGGGTGGCTACAAGGTTAAGCCACCAATCGTGCATAGCGAACTCTTTCGGTGGGTTTTTCTTTAATTCAAGCAACAGCGCCTCGTTTATCATAACGGTGCAACCCGTTACGTTATTTTGCACCAGCACGTTGTTAAGTTTATTAAAGTCGGGCGAAATACGCTGAAAATCAAAAAACGAATTGCTTATTATATTAAGGTTACTGTCCGCAACGCAAATATCGGTGTGTATAAGTATCGGCATACCCTTAAACTGCTTTTCGCTTTCAAGCATTTTTTTATAGGTTTTTTCGATTTTTCCGCTTTGCCAATAATCGTCCTGATCGCAAAACATAACGTAGCCGCCGTTGCAGTGAAGCAACAGTTTCATAAAGTTATTTTTTGCGCTTCCTGACTTTTCGCCCCCTAAAATTTCAATTTTATCGGGGTATTTCTTTTGATATTCGTTTAAAATTTCGGGAGTTTTATCGGTAGAACCATCGTCACTAATAGCGATACGAAAATCGGTATATGTCTGATTTATAAGCGAATCCAACTGCTCGCTTATATACTTTTCGCCGTTATAGGTTGCAAGTAAAACTGTTATCATATCAATATCTGAACTTACCTTCGGCGACCTTTTTAAGATGTGCGCCGTAGGGCGATTTACCGTATTTTTCTGCCGACTCAATAAGCTTTTCTTTGCTTATCCAACCGTTTACATAGGCAATTTCCTCAACTGCGGAAATTTGTACGCCCTGACGCTTTTCAACAACCTTTACGTATTCGGTTGCATCTGCCAAAGCATCCATAGTACCCGTATCAAGCCATGCGCAACCTCTGCCCAAAGTTACAACGTTAAGCGTACCGTCTTCAAGATACAAGCGGTTAAGGTCGGTTATTTCAAGTTCTCCTCTTTTTGAGGGCTTAACCTTTTTTGCAAAATCCACTACTCTGTTATCGTAGAAATAAAGTCCCGTTACACAGTAATTTGATTTCGGATTTTGCGGTTTTTCCTCTATTGAAATGGCTTTTCCGTTTTCATCGAACTCAACTATACCGAACCGCTCGGGGTCATCAACGTAATAGCCGAAAACGGTGGCGCCATTTTCTCTTGATGCCGCTTCTCTTAAATGCTTTTTAAGTCCCGCG
>JAKSQL010000137.1 GCA_024404125.1 Clostridia bacterium | reverse complement strand
AAAGTACACGATAGTAATATCACTGTTTGCCCTGATAATAGGCATAGTTGTAGGTACAATTGTTGCCGTATTTAAAGTAGTTCCCCGTAAAAACATAATATTCAAACTGCTTTACGGCATTTCTAACATATACATAACAGTTATAAGAGGAACTCCCGTTATGGTACAGTTGCTTCTCGCCTATTACGGCATATTCGCTTCTTCTTTCCGCGGTATGCAGGAAAAGGCGCTTATTATCGCAATAATCGTATTCGGTCTTAACAGCAGTGCCTACGTTGCGGAAATTATAAGAGGCGGTATTTTGTCTATTGATAAGGGACAAATGGAGGCAGGAAGAAGTTTAGGTCTTACCTACAGTCAAACTATGATTTCAATTATTCTTCCTCAGGCAATCAAAAACATTCTGCCCGCGTTAGGTAACGAATTTATTGTTCTTATAAAAGAAACTTCGGTTGCGGGATTTATTACGGTATTTGACCTTACCCGTGCCGCAAGAGCAATAGTTGCATCCTATTATGAGGCGTTCGTACCCTATCTCGTTTTAGCGGCTGTATATTTAGCCCTTGTAATGATTGCCACATATCTTGTAAATAAACTTGAAAAGAGGTTGAGAGCAAGTGAACACTAACGAAGTACTGATAAAAGTAGATAATCTCGAAAAAAGTTTCGGTAAAATTTCGGTACTTAAGGGAATTTCAACCGAAATTAAAAAAGGTGAAGTTGTAGTAATTATAGGGCCGTCGGGCTCGGGAAAATCAACCTTTTTAAGAACACTCAACCTGCTTGAAGAACCAACGGGTGGTCATATTTACTTTGAAGTGACTGACTTTACAATTCCTAAAGCCTATATAAATCTCCACCGCAGAAAAATGGGAATGGTATTTCAACAGTTTAATTTGTTCCCACATATGACAATACTGAAAAATATGACTCTTTCGCCTGTTAAACTTTTAGGTGTTTCAAAGCAGGAAGCGGAAGAGAAAGCCGTAAACTTACTTTCAAAAGTAGGCCTTGCAGACAGAAAAGATGCATATCCATCTCAACTTTCGGGCGGACAAAAGCAACGTGTAGCCATTGTAAGAGCGCTCGCTATGGACCCTGACGTTATGTTGTTTGACGAGCCGACAAGTGCTCTTGACCCTGAAATGGTAGGCGAAGTTTTAAGCGTTATAAAAGACCTTGCCAAAAGCGGTATGACAATGGCGGTGGTAACTCACGAAATGGGATTTGCGCGCGAGGTTGCGGACAGAGTACTCTTTATAGACGAAGGTGTTATTATGGAGGAAGGTACTCCCGAGCAGATATTTACAAATCCGAAAAGCGCACGTCTTAAAGACTTTTTAAGCAAGGTATTATAAATTTTACAGACGGTAAGTTGTATCTTACCGTCTGTTTTCTTATATTGACAAAAAATTACATGGGTGATATTATTGTACTTGCTATTGGGGAAACAGGTGAAAATCCTGTGCGGGCACGCCGCCGTAAAGCACATAAAAGATATTGGGTATATTTTGCCGCAAAACGAATGCCATTGAAGTTATAACTTTGAGAAGGTCCTAATTATCTGTGCTAAGCCGAAATATCCAAAGCGCATACCTTTAAACTCTTATTGAGGATTGCGAGCGCCGATTTAATAAAGGTAAATTATTTTAGGAGTAAAAATTATGAAAATGACAAAATTTGCAAAAACAATTTTGTCTTTAGGCGTAATTTTTATGCTTATCGCGGCAATAAGTTTAAATCTTACAGCTTGCAAAGACAAAGAAATCAACCTATCAAGTGAAAGCAAGACTGCCGTTTCCTTTAAAGAAATCGGAAGCGGCGAAAAACAGTTTTATCTTACGGTCACCTATTTGGATAAAAGTTCCGATAAGTACAGTATCCGTACAGATGAAAATACGGTCGGCGGTGCCCTATTAAAAGAAAATTTAATTTTGGGCGATAAAAGTCAGTACGGTATTATGATTAAATCCGTAAACGGTGTAATCGCGGATTACGATAAAGATAAAACCTATTGGGCTTTTTATGTTGACGGCAAGTATGCAACAAACGGTATTGATACTACCGAAATAGAAAACGGTTGCGAATATGCGCTAAAAGTCGAAAAATGATGAAACAAAAACTTAAGGTATGGGAAATTTCTCTATATGCCCTTTTCGGTGTAATACTGTTTTTATCAAAGTTATTGCTTGATGCTCTGCCTAACGTTCACCTTGTGGGTGTGCTTATATGTATTTTTACGGTTGTTTTGAGAAAAAAAGCAATATTCCCCCTTTACATATTTGTGCTCTTATGCGGCATTTACGGTGGATTTAACCTTTGGTGGATACCGTATTTGTATATTTGGCTGCCGCCGTTTCTTGCAGTTCTACTGATACCCGAAAGAACACCTGAAAAAATTGCGGTTATACTTTACTGTGCCGTTTGCGGACTTCACGGATTTTTATACGGTACACTTTATGCACCGTTTCAGGCGATAGCATTTGGACTTGACTTTAAAGGTACTGTTGCTTGGATTATTGCAGGACTCCCGTTTGATATAATTCACGGTATAAGCAACACCGTACTCGGGATATTTATTTTCCCCGTTTCGTCCGCTTTAAAAAAAGCAATCAGTAAATTCAATTAAAAAACACGGTACCGTAATAAATTTACGGTACCGTGTTTTTTATATCACAAGTAAAAATGCTTGCTTGCAAGGGCATTTTTGCGCCGTGATTCAATATGCAGAAAAATCGAAGATTTGTCGCATGAAGTGCGAAATCCTTGGATACCAAGGATTTCTGCATGTATTATATCATATCTTCAATTTTTTCTTCTGCTTTGCGTTTATCTCTTAAGGCACGTTCAAAATCCGCGTTTTTACATTTTTTAAGCATATAATAGAACAGTAATATTTGTGCGGTAAATCCTATAATCCAACTTATCGGATACGAATAATAAATGCAACTGATTGTATGGAATTTTTGAAAAACCGTATATATCCAAACCACCCTGAAAACGCAAATGCAAAATATACTTATAATCATAGGTTCGGTGGCTTTGCCGAGTCCTCTCAGACCGCCTACATATACAC
>JAKSQL010000136.1 GCA_024404125.1 Clostridia bacterium | reverse complement strand
GTTGGCAGATTGTATCATTACCATCGGCGGAGACGGTACTATTATCCGCTATGCAAAGAAAGCCGCTGAATACAATAAGCCGATACTCGGCATAAACGCTGGCAGAATGGGTTATCTTGCAGACATAGAGCAAAGTGAATATAAATTACTTTTAAAACTCATAAAGGGCGAATATACCGTTGAAAACCGTATGATGCTTCACGCGAAAATAAACGAGAACGGCAAAACCGTCAGGGAGGTTGACTGTCTTAACGATGCGGTAATAACAAGCGGTTTTATTTCAAGAATTATAGATATTTCCGCTAACGTTGACGGCGATAAAATCTCCTATCTTGCGGACGGTCTTATAGCAAGCACTCCTACCGGCTCTACCGCGTATTCGCTTGCGGCAGGCGGACCTATTATTGACCCGAAAAGCCAGGGTATATGTTTAACCCCGATTTGTTCTCACACACTTTCGGCAAAACCGATTATTCTCACCCCTGACAGTCACATTAACCTAAACGCGTTTTCAAAAAAGAAAGCAGAAATATATCTTTCGGTAGACGGCAGAAAAACTGTAACCGTTCGTCCTTATACCGATATATATCTTTCTAAATCACAGTTGCAGGTAAAACTTATCCGACTTAATGACAGGTCTTTTTACAAAACTCTCTCGGCAAAATTTTCTGATATAAGAGGTTTTCAAAAATGAAAGGAAACAGACAGGAAAAAATTCTCGAAATAATTACCGACAACATAATTGTTACGCAAGATGAATTACAGCAGGTGCTTAATAAATCGGGTTATAATGTTACACAGTCTACAGTATCACGTGATATTAAAGAACTCCGTCTTGTAAAAGGCAGGGATATTCAGGGTAATTACCGTTATTTATCGCCCGAAATTTCAAACACAAACAATCAACCTATTGCAAATTATAAGGATTTATTCGCAAATTCGGTTAAAAACGTTGATTGTGCTATGAATAATATTGTTATTCAGTGCTATAACGGTATGGCTTCAAGCGTATGCGTTGCCATTGATAATTTGTTTGAAGGCAGAATGCTCGGCAGTATTGCGGGTGACGATACAATTTTTATTATTGCAAGAAATACCGAGGAAGCGGTAAAACTTACTTTTGAAATCAAAAAATTTATTTAAAGCGGCGGTAAAATAATGTTAAAATCGTTACACATTGAAAACATAGCGGTTATTGAAAAAACTGATATTGATTTTTCTTGCGGCTTAAATGCTCTTACAGGCGAAACTGGAGCGGGTAAATCTATTGTAATTGACGCGATAAACGCCGTTCTCGGTGAGCGAACTTCAAGAGAACTTATCCGCGCAGGTGCCGAAAAGGCGCTTGTTTCGGCGCTTTTTTGCGATATTTCCGAATACTCCGCAAAAATACTTAAAGATAACGGCTTTGAAATTGACGAAGATAATTCTTTGCTCATTTCCCGTGTTTTATCTCAAAATGCTTCAGGCAGTGTTAAAATCAACGGCAAGCCCGCAACCGTATCAATACTTAAAGAGATAAGTAAATCGCTTGTAAATATTCACGGTCAGCATGATAATCAAAGTCTTTTAAATCCCGATAATCACTACATATATATTGACCGCCTTGCAGAAAACGGTAAGGAACTTGACGAGTATTATAAAGAGGTGAAAAATCTGAATGCAATACGTAAGGAACTGAACGGTATTGAAACCGATGAGGATGACAAACGTCGCAGAACAGAACTTCTTGATTATCAGATAGAAGAGCTTGAAAAGGCACAAATCAAGGTCGGTGAAGTTGAGGAACTTAAAAAGAAACTGCAAATATCAGATAACTATAAAAAGATAACCGAGGCACTTAATTCCGCTTACTATTATCTTAACGGCTCTGATGAGTTTGACGGTGCGGTTTCTATGATAAAGAACGCGCAAAGCGAACTTAATTCTGCCAACGAAAGTTTTAAGGAAACTGCTATGAAACTTAACGAATCGTTAGTTTCTATTGAAGATGTATGCAGTGATATAAGAGATTTTACCCAAAATAAAGACTTAGGTGATATTGATGCCGAAAAAATAAGGGATAGACTTGACCTTATTTACCGTCTTATGTTAAAATACGGTAACGGTGAGCAAACTTTACTTGATTTGCTTGATAAATACAAGGCAGAGCGCGAAAGCATTGTTACATCTGATATAAGGGCAAACGAGTTATCTAAAGAACTTGATAACTCCACCGAAAGACTGATTTTGCTTGGTGAAACCTTATCCGAAACCCGAAAAAAAGCGGCAAAGGATTTTTCAAATAATGTAACGCAGGTACTTTCGTACCTTAATATGCCTGACGTTACTTTCTCGGTAAATATCAAAAAAGGGCGATATACTAAACTCGGTTGTGATAATGTTGAGTTTTTAATCCGCACCAATTTAGGCGAAGAACAAAAGCCGCTTCATAAAATTGCTTCGGGCGGTGAACTTTCAAGAGTTATGCTTGCAATTAAGAGTGTACTTGCCGATAAGGATGACGTTGATACCCTTATTTTTGACGAAATTGACCAAGGTATAAGCGGAAAAGCGGCAGGTAAAGTAGGCGTACAACTTAAACGCGTATCAAAAGCGCGGCAGGTTGTTTGCGTTACACACTTAGCCCAAATAGCGGCTTTTTGTGATAATCATTTATATATTGAAAAATCTTCAAACGGCGATAGGACTTTCACCGAAGTTACCGTCCTTGATTATGAAGAAAGAATAAAAGAAATAGCAAGAATTATGTCGGGTACGGAAATTACCGATAATCTGTATAATTCGGCTAAGGAATTACTTGATAGGAGTTTTAACAATGCAGATTTATGAAGAACTTGTAGCACGTGGGCTTATCGCTCAGGTTACCGATGAAAATGAAATCAAAGACCTTATAAACAACGGTAAGGCAACCTTTTATATAGGTTTTGACCCCACGGCTGACAGTTTGCACGTAGGTCACTTTATGACCTTATGTCTTATGAAACGTTTGCAGATGGCGGGTAACCGTCCCATTGCGCTTATCGGCGGCGGTACGGGATACATAGGCGACCCATCGGGCAGAACCGATATGCGCTCTATGATGACACCCGAAACAATTAAACATAACTGTGAAT
>JAKSQL010000135.1 GCA_024404125.1 Clostridia bacterium | reverse complement strand
CTATTTAATAATTTCCGTAGAGTGAGAGAATATCTATGTCTAACCTTAATTCTGACATAAGATATTTAAAAGGTTTTGGCGAGAAAAAAGCCGCAATACTTTACAATATGGGCATCGATACTATCGGTGCCCTTTTGCGTTTTTGTCCGAGAGCATATACGGATTTAAGAAATGTTTGTATGATAAAGGACGCTAAAACTGACGAAAAGTGTGCCGTTAAAGCAAAAATAATCACGCCCGTAACCGAACAGTTCATAAGAAAAAATATGACACTCTTTAAGTTTAACGTTTCGGACGGCAGAGATATTATGACCGTAACGCTTTTTAACGCGAAATTTTTGGCGAAATCTCTGCACGAGGGCAGTACTTACATATTTTACGGTAAACTTTCTTTGGGCACGTATTTATACGCTATGTCCGCTCCCGAGATATATGAAAGTGAAAATAACTCCATAATACCTATTTACAAAGCGAACGAAAAACTTTCCTCCCGTATGATTTCAAAACTTATGAAAACGGCGCTCAATACCGATATCATAGAGGACACATTAAGCGAGGAAATACGGCGCAAATACGGCTTATGCCCGCTTAAAACAGCGCTTGACAACATACATTTCCCAAAAAGCGCAGAGGCGCTCAATGTCGCTAAAAAACGGCTTGTGTTTGAAGAATTGCTCATTCTTGAGGTTTCGCTTACGGCAATTAAAAATAAAAAGCAGTTTAATTCGGGATACGTTTTAAAGGCCGATAAAACAAAAGAGTTTTTAAGTCTTTTACCGTATACCCTTACAAATTCTCAACTTTCCGCTATTAGCGAATGTATGAATGATATGACATCAGGCAAGGTTATGGCGCGTCTTATCGAAGGGGACGTTGGCAGCGGGAAAACCGCCGTTGCCGCCTGCCTTATGTACAATGTTTGCAAAAACGGTTATACCTGCGCTATTATGGCACCTACCGAAATTTTAGCCCAGCAACATTACAATACCCTTAAAAGCATTTTTGCCAATACCGATATAGAGTGTTGTTTGCTTACGGGCTCGCTTTCAAAGTCCAAAAAGGAAAGTATTAAAGAGGAACTTAAAAGCGGCAAATACGGTATAGCGGTAGGCACTCACGCGCTTATTACCGAGAACGTCGAAATTAAAAACTTGGCTCTTGTTATTACAGACGAACAGCACCGTTTCGGTGTCGAGCAACGTTCAAAACTTGCAAGCAAAGGTAAGAATGTGCATAACCTTGTTATGAGCGCTACACCGATACCGAGAACGTTAGGACTTATAATATACGGTGACCTTGATATAAGCATAATAAATGAGTACCCGAAAGGCAGACAGAAAATTGAAAGTTATCTCGTTACGAGTAAGTATCATACGAGAATATACAACTATATAAAAAAGCATATAGAGGAAGGCAGACAAGGGTATATTGTATGTCCGCTTGTAGAGGAAAGCGAAAATACGGAAAATCTGTTAAGCGCCGAGCAGTATTTTGAAAATCTTAAAAACGGTGAGTTTAAAAACTACCGCCTTGGACTTTTACACGGTCAGATGAAACCGAAAGAAAAAGAAAAGGTTATGCTTGACTTTAAGCAGGGGCTTATAGATGTACTTGTTTGTACTACAGTAGTTGAGGTTGGTATTGATGTACCGAATGCCACGATTATGGTAATTGAAAATGCCGACCGTTTCGGGCTTTCGCAACTTCATCAGTTGCGCGGAAGAATAGGCAGGGGCAAGTTTAAATCTACCTGCATTTTCGTATCTGACTCCGATTCGAAGTCTACAAAAGAGCGGCTTAAAGTAATTGTTGATAATTTTGACGGATTTAAGATTGCCGATGAAGATTTAAAACTTCGAGGCCCCGGTGACTTTATAGGCAAACGCCAACACGGTCTGCCCGAATTTAAAATTGCCGATATATTTGCCGATAAAGATATTCTCTTCACTGCAAAGAAAGCGGCGGATAATCTGCTTGAAAGTGACCCTAAACTTTCAAAAACGGAAAACCTGCCGCTTAAAAAAGAGGTTATTGAGTTTTATAGGAAGTTAAATTAAAACAACAAATTTTGCGGAGATATATATGAAAAAGTTAACAATAGCGATGCTTTGCATTATGCTTACACTTTCATTAGTCGGATGTGGGAAAGCAGATATATCAGAAGTTAAGATTGATTACGGCACGTCCTCGCTTTATACGGTAGAAGATATGAATGCAGCCATTAAAGTAATAAAGAAAAAGTTCAGTTCATTTGAGGGTTGCAAATTATACAGTCTTTCTTATTCATCCGATGAATGCTGTAACAATGCCGATAATATCGCTTGGATGAATGAATTGGAAAAAGCCAATGACAATGAAGAGATTTTTACGCAGTGTATTTCGTTTAACAGCAGTTTCCGTTCGCCTGAAAAAGGCGGCGGGGCATGGGCGGAAAACGAGGAATATACATGGTCTTGGTGGTTGGCTCGCAGTGAAGGCGGAAAATGGAAACTTATGACTTGGGGTTATTAGGTAAATGAGATTGTGCGGTAAGATATGGACTTTTCCGGCGCAACGCGCCTTTCGCCTCGCTTGCGCTCGTTGCCCACGTCGGCAAAAACAGTCCACCGGACTGTTTTAAGTGTTCGCCGGACTGTTTTTTATCATATTTATTGATTTTTCTTAGCGGTGTTTATGGAGGAAATCAGTAGTTTTTTAAGTTCTATACAATCATTTAGTATAGATGTGTCCTCATAATATCCGCTTTCGATTAAAAGTTCAATCCAATATTCACTTTCCGAACATTCTTTAAGAGATATTTGAAGTTTGGCGATAAAATCAGCTTTGCTATGTCCTGAAAACGCTTCACGGATATTTGCTCCGACACTTGTTCCCGAGCGAATAAGTTGATTTGTTAAAACACTTTCTTTTTTGGTGGATTTAACATCATTGCACACTTTAATAATATTTAATGCAAATGTTTTAGATTTTATAATCAACAGACTGTCGGACATATCTTTTCCACCTTTCTAATTTAATTATGTCACAAAAACGGCGAAGCCGCAATACTTATTACCTATTACTTCTTACTTATTACTTCCCAAAAATCCCGAGGCAAACTTTAGTGATAAGTAATAGGTAAAAGGTAAGAAGTAAGAAGAAAAAATCCCGCCCACTATCGTGAACGGGAT
>JAKSQL010000134.1 GCA_024404125.1 Clostridia bacterium | reverse complement strand
ACGGGTGTAAATTCACTACCTGTTCGCACACAAAAGAGAACGGTTGCAAAATTTTAGAAGCGGTAAATTCCGGCAAGATAGAAAAAACACGTTTTGAAAGTTATGTTGCGCTCGTAAACGAACTTAAAGAAATTACGGCGTGGGGGAATAAGTAAATATATGAGTTTTGCATCACTGTTTTTAATTGCGGTAGGTCTTTCTATGGATGCTTTTGCGGTGTCCGTATGTAAAGGACTTAATATGAAAAAATTAAATATAAATCAAACTCTTTTGATTTCACTGTTTTTTGGCGGATTTCAGGCACTTATGCCGCTTATCGGTTACTTTTTAGGTCAACAGTTTGCCGAATACATAAAGCAGTTTGACCATTATATTGCCTTTATATTGCTCGCCTTTATCGGCGGCAAGATGGTAATAGAGTCTTTAAAGCACGAGGAAACTGCCGACTCTGACACCTTTAAAATCACCGAACTGTTTATTTTGGCTGTCGCTACGAGCATAGATGCTTTGGCGGTAGGTATAACCTTTGCACTTCTTGATAATGTAAGTATATGGTTTTCTGTCTCGGTAATAGGTATTACCACATTTGTACTTTCCTTGATAGGTGTGTTTACAGGTCATAAATTCGGCGCTGTTTTAAAAAACAAGGCGGAACTTATGGGCGGAATAATACTCATTCTTATCGGCTTAAAGATTTTACTTGAACATTTAGAAGTAATAAATTTCGGATTTTAATTATACGCCCCCTCTTTTGTGAGGGGGAACATTTTCCTCTTGATTGTTAAGAATTTAACAAAGTTTCAACGGTGAGAAAAAGAAAATTAAAAAACTGTGTTAAATTTTTAACAAATATATTGACAATTTAATATAATATAATTATAATAGATTTTAAATTGTTTTGGAGGTAATTTATATGGCAAGAGTTTATAATTTCAGTGCAGGTCCGTCTATGTTGCCGGAGGAAGTACTTAAAACCGCGGCGGCAGAGATGCTTGAATACGGCAGTACCGGTCAGTCGGTAATGGAGATGTCCCACCGTTCAAAAGAGTACGATGCGATAATTAAAGAAGCAGAGCAGGATTTAAGGGATATTATGGGTATACCCGATAATTATGACGTTTTGTTCTTGCAGGGCGGCGCATCAACACAGTTTGCAATGGTACCGCTTAACCTTATGAATAAGAATAAAAAGGCAGACTATATCATTACAGGTCAGTGGGCAAATAAGGCGTATAAAGAAGCGGCACGTTACGGCAACGCGAGAGCGGTTGCATCTTCCGCAGATAAAACCTATTCTTATATTCCGAAAACCACCGCAGAAGATTTTGATAAAGATGCCGATTATGTTCACATTTGTATGAACAATACAATTTACGGTACAAAGTATCACGAACTGCCCGATACGGGTGACGTTCCGCTTGTAGCAGATATTTCAAGTTGCATACTTTCAGAGCCGATAGACGTTAAGCGTTTCGGTGTACTTTATGCAGGCGCGCAGAAAAACGTTGCCCCTGCAGGTGTTACAATAGTTATTATACGTAAAGACCTTATAGGCAATGCTATGGATATTACACCTACAATGCTTAATTATAAGACCCATTCGGAAAACGGCTCAATGTTCAATACTCCGCCTTGCTATACTATCTATATAGCAGGTCTTGTATTCAAGTGGATAAAGAAAATGGGCGGTCTTGCGGAAATGAAGAAGATAAACGATAAGAAAGCCAAAATTCTTTATGATTTTCTTGACAGCAGTAAACTCTTTAAAGGTACGGTAGTACCCGAAGACCGTTCTATTATGAACGTACCGTTCGTTACGGGTAACGAAGAACTTGATGCCAAATTCGTAAGCGAGGCAAAGGCAAACGGTTTTGTAAATATCAAAGGTCATAGATCGGTAGGCGGTATGAGAGCGTCTATTTACAATGCTATGCCGGTTGAGGGCGTAGAAAAACTCGTTGAGTTTATGAAGAAATTTGAAGAGGAAAATGCCTAATGTACAGAATTAAAACATATAATAAAATTTCAAAATCGGGACTTACCGTCTTTGATGATAAATACACGGTAGGGGACGAGGTTGAGAATGCTGACGGTGCGATAGTACGTTCCGCCGCTTTGCACGATACCGAGTTCCCCGAAACTTTAAAAGCGATAGCAAGAGCGGGGGCGGGCACTAACAATATTCCGATAGACCGTTGTTCTGAAAGCGGAATAGTAGTTTTCAACACCCCCGGTGCAAATGCAAATGCCGTAAAAGAACTTGTAATTGCAGGTATGCTTATTTCTTCAAGAAGAGTAATCCCCGCTATTGACTGGGCAAAAACCTTAAAAGGTCAGGGGGACGAGGTAGGCAAACTCGTAGAAAAAGGTAAAAGCGCATTTGCGGGTCCTGAACTTCAGGGCAAAAAACTCGGTGTAATAGGTCTTGGCGCAATAGGCGTTTTGGTAGCAAATGCCGCAAATCATCTCGGTATGACAGTTTACGGTTACGACCCGTATCTTTCGGTAAATTCGGCTTGGAACTTAACCCATAACGCCGTTCATATTTACGATATCAAAGAGATTTTTGAAAAGTGCGATTATATTACTGTACACGTACCGCTTACCGATACAACCAAAAATCTTATCAATGCCGAAGCAATAGCAAAGATGAAAGACGGTGTACGTATCCTTAACTTTGCAAGAGGCGGTCTTGTAAATTCCGCCGATGTTAAAGCGGCTTTGGAATCGGGTAAGGTTGCCTGCTATGTAACCGATTTCCCGTCAGACGATTTACTTTGTGTTGACGGTGTAATAGCAATACCTCACCTTGGCGCATCAACACCCGAGTCTGAGGATAACTGTGCGGCTATGGCGGCAAAAGAACTTGTTGATTATATCGAAAACGGTAATATAATCAATTCGGTAAATCTGCCGGAAATTCATATGCCGAGGAGTGCAAAACACAGAGTTTGCGTAATCCATAAAAATATACCAAACGTGCTTACACAAATTACGGGCATAGTTGCGGAGAATAACGTTAACATTGAAAATATGCTTAATAAGTCAAAAGGCGATATGGCATATACAATGCTTGATGTTACCGATGTTAACGAACAGATTATTACCGAAAAGGTAACCGCGATAGACGGTGTTATAAAAGTAAGAGTAATCTGAAAACAAAATAAAAACCAAGGCGGTAAGGAT
>JAKSQL010000133.1 GCA_024404125.1 Clostridia bacterium | reverse complement strand
TTCAAAATAAAATGTCCGTTTTGCTTTTTTGACATTTTTCGCAAATGGTTGTATAATAAGCACAGTAAAAAATCGGAGGGCAACAATGGATAATTCCTCAATATTATTGAAACGCAATTTAAAGCCCGTAAACGTTTGGGCATTAGCACTCGGAAGTATAATCGGATGGGGCGCTTTTGTTATGCCCGGAACTACCTTTCTGCCGAATGCGGGAACACTCGGTACTGCAATCGGTGTTCTTATCGGCGCAATTGTTATGATAATAATTGCCGTAAATTACGGGTACATGATAAACCGTTATCCCGTAGCAGGCGGTGAATATACTTTTACCGAAAAGACCTATGGCAAAAAACATGCCTTTGTATGCGCTTGGTTTTTAGGACTGTCGTATTTTTGCATAGTACCGCTTAATGCTACCGCTTTGGGACTTGTAAGCCGAAAGTTATTGGGCGGAGTGCTTGAATTCGGATATCTTTACAGTATAGCCGGCTATGAAATATACTTAGGTGAGATTATTTTTCCGTCACTTATTTTAATTCTATTTGCCTACTTATCGGTAAAAGGCGTTAAAGTGGCAGGTTTTGTGCAAACGGCTATGGTGTTTGGTCTTGTGGCTTCAGTTATAATGCTTTGCCTATGTGCGCTTTTAAATCCCGATTTCAGCATATCTAACCTAAAACCGATGTTTTCAGGCAAAGGCAGTGCCGTTTCGGGAATACTTGCGGTGGTTGCAGTATCACCGTGGGCATTTGTGGGGTTTGACTCTATACCGCAGGCATCCGAAGAATTTGACTTTACGCCCCGAAAATCAAGACGGCTTATGATACTTTCAATACTGTTCGGTGCATTTGTGTATATAGCAATGAATACCGTTACCGCTTCGGTTATGCCGTGGGAAAAATTGCTTGAAAACAATTATGATTGGCCAACCGGAGAAGCGGCTGAAGCAGTTGCCGGAAAGGCAGGACTTATATTTCTCGGTGTCGCGATAGTTTGCGCTGTACTTACGGGAATTATGGGCTTTTATATGGCGACAAGCCGTCTTCTCTTTTCAATGGCAAGAGAAGACTCTCTGCCTGCCTTTTTCGGAAAAATCGATGAAAAGTGCGGCACTCCGAAAAATGCAATAATTTTTGTGCTTGTGCTTTCGCTTATTGCACCGTGGTTTGGCCGTGAGGCCCTCGGTTGGATAGTGGATATGTCTTCTATAGGTGCGGCAATCGGATATACCTACACCTCAATCGCAACCTATAAAACACTTAAACTTACCGAAAATGAGCATCACCCAGTTCTTAAAGTCACCGCAATACTCGGATTTATATTAGGTCTTGTATTTATAGGACTTTTGATATTTCCATTTTCGCCTACGTTTTTATCAAAACCGTCTCTTATATGCCTTTTAGTATGGTTAATACTCGGTATTGCTTTTACGTTATTTACAAAACATAAAAAGAAAGGAAATTGAAATGAGCAGTTTAATAAGAAGTAATATGCGCACTGTTATGTGGCATATTTTCGGTGATAAATACTTAAAGAGAAATCAAAACAAACGGTTACACAAATTAGTTGAGTATGCAAAGAAAAACAGTCCTGCTTATGCGGAACTTTACAAGGATTTACCAAAAAATTTCAAACTTGAAGATTTACCTATGGTAACAAAACCGGTCTTAATGGAAAACTTTAATAAGTTATCAAACAATTTAACAGAACAGTATCTCGGAAAATATCTGATAAATAAAACATCCGGTTCTACGGGACATCCGCTTACAATGCTACACGATAAAGAGTTTTATACCGACCTTGCATTAGTAAGTAATGCCACTTTCGGCGGCATTAAAAATGTTCCTGCGGTAATGATACTTGCGGCGGATATAAGAGGAATTGTTCAGGTGTCGACACTCAACACGGTAAATGATTTCAAGTTCTTTTTAAACAATAAATACTTTTTAATCGACCAAATGCAGGCAATGCCCAAACTCGTTGATAAATTAAATGAAATAAAACCGAAACAGATTTACATTCAACCGAGCACCCTCGCGGTACTTGCAACAAAGCAGGTTGAAGGTGCTCTTAAAATCAATCCCAAAATCATTCTTACCGGCGGCGAGGACCTCTCCGATAAGATAAGAGATTTTGCCGAAAAAACATTTAAGTGTAAAGTCCGTTCAATTTACGGCTGTACAGAACTCGGCGGTATTGCAATGGAATGTGATAACAAACGTCATCACATAGTAAATAATAATATTATTTTTGAACTTGTAGACGAAAACAATAATCCCGTAAAGCCCGGTGAATACTCTGCGCGTGTGCTTTACACAAACCTTTCAGACCATTGCCTGCCTCTTATTCGCTACGAAGTTACGGATAACGTACGGTTGATTGAGGGCAAATGCCCCTGCGGAAACAAATCGCCTTGCATCGAACTGCTCGGGCGCGAGCCGGCAAAAACAGTGGTATTAAGCAACGGTAAAAATAAAATTGAGTTGCCGCCGTTTAATTTTTGGCTTTTATGGGAATGCGAAAGCAACGTTATGCGAGCACAGTTTATTGTACACGGTTTTGATACAATAGAGGTGCGTATTGACTTTATGCCCGGCATTGATCCGAAGACCGAGTTTGCAAAAATTGAGGGCAAACTGCGTAATTTCCTTGATAACAACGGTCTTGAAAACGTCAAATACTATTTATCCGACGAACAAACCATTATAGACCCCGTATCGCACAAATACAAATACCTTTATCAACTTAATAACTGAAATTCACTATTATTTACAAATCACATAAACTAAAAATCCCTGCCCAAACTTAAAGTTCGGGCAGGGATTTTTTATTTACTTAATCGTTTACTATATATATGCGCTTATATTTTCCGCGTTGGGTACGTCTTGGCTCGCCGTGTTCAAATTCGTAGGTAATGCCGTCAATACCGTAATTATTACAGAATTTATCTACCCTTGCTTTTATTTCGTCATTTATTGCCTGCTTGTTTGCATCAGGAGCATAGTCAAGAGTAAAGGAGAGCAATTTGTTGGTATGTACCGCTATTTGATAATTCTTAAACTTTTCAAGACCGTTTTTATTTACATCGGACATTGCTATAAGCAAACTCATAGACGGTACGGTAACTGTTTCCCCGTCCTTTTCAAACTTTAGATTATCGTTGCTTCTGCCCTCGATTTCAAGCCAATCGTCCTTAC
>JAKSQL010000132.1 GCA_024404125.1 Clostridia bacterium | reverse complement strand
AGAAAAGCACATCTATATCATACTTCTCTGCTGCTTTATCTGCCGCAATAGCCAGCTTTAATACATCGTCACCATAGATGTAGTTTTTTGTTCCTATTTCAAAATAGGGAGTTCTGATTTTTCTTTTCATAATACCATTCCTTAAATATTATTATCTGTACCACTGTTTGAACAAATCACGCGACACCCTTGTTTAATCAATAATTGCTTTTCTTCTTCGGGTATCATACGGTCGGTAACAACAGCTTCCAGACGGTTTGCCGATGTGTAGATAATATGTGATGCCGAATTGAACTTCGATGAGTCAATAAGCATAAATGCTTTGCTTGAATTTTGAATTACTATTTCGTTTATTCTTGCCGTTTCAAAGTCGGTAGTGGTGAATTGAGATGCATCTATGCAACCGTCCGCACCTACAAAACTTTTTGTGAAATACAAACGGTTAAGTGTTTGCTCTGCAATATATCCGCAAAAATCCTTGCGGTTAATCCTATATTTGCCGCCGATAAGGTGTACTTCGGTATAAGGGGAGAGTATCTCAACATTGGCTATTGAATTTGTATAAAATTTAACGTTTATATTTTCTTTCTTAAGATGCAAAGCAAGTTCTGAACAAAAGCACCGTATTGTAGTGCCCGAGTCACAAAAAATTACGTCACCGTTTTCTATCAGTTTGCATGCGGTACGCGCAATAGCCGTCTTTTTATCTATATTGGTATGAGCGCCTTTTTCAAACGAATAGGATGTGATTGCGGAGGTGATATATCTTATTCCGCCGTGTGTTCTGATGGCAATACCGTCCTTTTCAAGTTTTGAAAATGTTCTTCGCACGGTTGACTCAGATACACCGAGTAATTTCATGCACTCCTCAAGTGTGAGTTTTTCTGCTGAATACAAATGTTCCAAAAGTATCTTCTCTTTATTTTCGTTCATAAAAGTCACCTCACAACCGCTGAAAATATTGTATTTTGACTGAAACAGTCAAAACGTACCACAATACAACCATATTATATCATGCATTCCCTACTGTGTAAAGTATTTTTTGATATATATGTAAAAAATATTGACGAGTAACAAAATATGGTATATAATATAATCGAAAAAATGACTGTTTCGGTCAAACTTGTATTAAAGGTGTTGATATAATGGATTATTTGTTGGGACTTGATATGGGCACTTCCGCCGTAAAAGGTGCAATAATGAGTGTTTCGGGTGAAACTGCGGCTACTTTTACTCAAAAAATCAATTATTCTGAAGATGGTAGCAAGAAGTTACTTGATCCAAAACATTTTACTGAAGTATGTATAAAGGTCATTTCAGAACTTGTAAGGCAAATAAGCAGTGAGGATAAGGTGCTTGCACTCTGTTCTTGTTGTGCAAGCGGTAACCTTATTTTGCTTGACAGTAACTGTGAACCCATAACTCCGATAATCGGTTGGCAGACTACCGTACCGAAAGACGAAGTAAATTCTTTTTTTACTGATAGTGAAAAGAAAGAAATTCATCAAAAGGTCGGTTGGAATTTATCCGGTCATTATTCGGCTTCTTACCTTGCATGGATTAAAAAATACAAAAGTGAACTGCTTGAAAAAACCGATATGATTACCATGAATGCCGAATATTTTAATTATTTGCTTACCGGAAAGTGGGGAGTCTCCGTTTCTATGGGAACTCCGTTTTATCTGATTGATCAGGAAAAGGGCGAATACAATATTCCGTTGCTTAAAAAATTAGGGGTTGAAAGCAAGAACTTTCCGCCGATTTTTGACAAGGGCACGGTTTTGGGTAACATAACTGAGAATATGGCAAAACTCACCGGACTCACCACAGAAACAAAGGTTGTATTGGGGAGTTTCGACCATCCTTCCGGCGCTATGGGAGCCGGTGTATTTGATGAAGGTGAAATGCTTTTATCCTGCGGCACTTCATGGGTTGAGTTTTTCCCCGTACAGTCACGCGACTTCGCACTTTCCACAAAAGGTTTGGTTGACAGATATATGTTAAAGGGCTCACCTTACTGCGTTATGAAAGCACTTACTTCGGTAAGCATCACGATTGATAATTTACGTGAGCATTACCTTGGAAAAATATCCCATAAAGAATTTGATGATTTGGCATCAAATTCGGTTTTAGGATGTAACGGAATTTCTTTTGATTTTACCGATGATGATTATACTAAATACAGCAACGAAAACAAGTGCGATATTGCCCGCGCCATAATTGAATGTGCCGCTTATAAACTTAAAAATAATCTTAAAGAACTTCGTGAGTTCGGCCTTTTGGCAAATAAAATAACTATGATAGGCGGAATTACAAATTCTTCGGTTTGCGTGGATATAATTTCGCAAATTTTAGAAATGCAGATTGAGGTCGTAAACGGTCAGTCGGCAGGTGCTATCGGTTCTTGTCTTTTAGCAGGAATAGGAATAGGCGTTTATGAAGACGAGAAGCAGGCATATTCGGTAATGAAACCTTGCAAGATATAGACTCGCTGAAATAAACCGTATTGAGCATTTTTTTACAAATTTCACATGCATTGACCGATATGGCGGTAAGCGGTGTTGAAAAAAGGTTGAAAATCGGCATACGGTAATAAAAATATTTGTGATCCTTGAGGTGATTTTATGATTAGTAACGAGGCATTAAAACAGGCAAAGCAAGCATACATAACCGAAAAAGAGTGTATAGAGGGTATGATTGAATATTTTGACGAAGAAAAGTTTTCTGTCGCAGTAGAACTGCTTAAATGCGCTAAACGCATAGGCGCATCGGGATGCGGCCATTCGGGTATTATATGTCAGCACTTTGCACATCTTATGTGCTGCATAGAAAGACCTGCAAAATTTATCTCTCCTGCCGAAGCAGTGCACGGGGGTATGGGATTTTTAGAATGCGGAGACGTAATGCTTTTTGCTTCCCGCGGCGGTAAAACAAAAGAACTTTTGCCCATACTCGATATTTGCAAGAGAAAGGGAATTAAAGTAATTACGGTAACGGAGAATTTAGAATCCGAACTCGCCTTCGGTGCGGACGTTGTGCTTAAACAGTATGTAAACCGCGAAACCGATAAGTACAACTCGCAGGGCACCACTTCGTCCACTTCGCTTTGTATGATTTTCCACGCGCTTCAAACTGCGCTTATAGAGGAAACGGATTATAAAAACGAGCAGTTTGCCGTAGTTCATCCCGGCGGTGCAGTAGGTGAAAGGCTTAATAATAAGTAAAACAATTTTTAAAGGA
>JAKSQL010000131.1 GCA_024404125.1 Clostridia bacterium | reverse complement strand
ATTCCTTCTTGATTTTTTTTGTCTTTGTTCTGAGACATTTTTCATCCCTTAGATTTACTTCTTACAAAATATATATTATAAAACAAATTATGCCGTATGTCAAACAAAAAACCGCCAATGCTGTGATTGGCGGTAAAACTTATTTGGTATAACTGTAAGTAGGTACTATTTCTTTAATAACTGCCTTGATATTAAAATCATCGTTATACATATTATCTTTCATCAAAGTAAGCGCATCTTCGAGTTTTTTCTCGTCAAACTCAATGGGTTTGCCTATGTAGATAAGGTTATTATCAGTCTTTTGAAGTCCCTCTTCCGACATAAGCATTTCTTCATAAAGTTTTTCGCCGGGGCGAAGTCCCGTAAACTCTATCGGGATATCAACATACGGCTTAAATCCGCTTAACTGTATTAACTTTTCGGCAAGGTCTACTATCTTTACGGGCTTGCCCATATCAAGAACAAATATCTCGCCGCCCTTTGCGGTACTTCCCGCTTTAAGCACTAAAGATACCGCCTCGGGTATAGTCATAAAATATCTTATAATGTTAGGGTCTGTAACCGTAACGGGACCGCCTTCGGAAATTTGCTTTTTAAAAAGCGGTATAACGCTGCCGTTACTGCCTAAAACATTGCCGAAACGAACTGCCACAAAATCGGTATTTGAGCGATGATTAAACATTTGAACTATCATTTCGCAAATACGCTTGCTCGCTCCCATAATATTTGTGGGATTAACCGCCTTATCGGTTGAAATAAGAACGAATTTATGCACGTTATATTTACTTGCGCAAAGTGCGGTTTTATAAGTGCCGAAAACGTTATTCTTTATTGCTTCGTTAGGATTTTCCTCCATAAGCGGTACGTGTTTATGCGCCGCCGCGTGAAAAACAATATCGGGCTTGTACTGTGAAAAAATGTAATCCATACGCTTACTGTCACGAACAGAGGCAATAAGTGTAATAAGATTAAGTTCGGGATAATCGTGCTTTAATTCGTTTTGTATATCATAAGCACTGTTTTCGTATATATCGAGAATAATTAAAAGTTTCGGATTTTGCTCTGCTATCTGACGGCACAACTCACTGCCTATTGAGCCACCGCCGCCCGTAACCAAAGCCGTTTTATCCGCAATATAATCACCGACATCATTTATATCCTTATCGAACGGCTCTCTGCCGAGCAGGTCTTCGATTTCTACCTCACGTACACTCGAAACGTTAAGAGTTTCATCGGATAAAAACTGATAAATAGAAGGTACAATTTTTATCTTACAACCCGTCTTTTGACACATTTCAAGTATAAGTGACTTACGGTCGTTAGGGCAGGTCGGTATCGCAAAAATAATAGTATCAATTTTATACTTATCGGCGCATCTTATAATATCGGTAGTAGTGCCCGCAATTTGAACACCTGATATATACTGACCTGCTTTTTTAAGGTCATCATCAATAACACATTTAACTTCACAGTTCTTTAAGCGTTTGTTTTCAAATATATCGTTAATTATGGTACTGCCTGCGGAACCGCCGCCGATAACCATAATGTTACCGAAAAGATTTTCGTTTCCGTTATCGTTATCCGAAAAGCGGTATTTTAGATGTGCTCTTGAAAGTGTAATCAACACTATTGTGAACATACAAAGAACAACGTATACAAAGCCGCCCGGTTTTTGACCGTACGATACTCTATTCATAAAGAAAAGTGCCATACATGCGCAAACAACCGAAACAAAAATACGAAAATAATCGTTTAACCGCGCGTATCTCCAAATAATATTATAAACTTTGAAAATATACAGCAGAACAAACAAAATGAGCGGATAAGCAATAGCATTTACCAACGTCTGTTTAAAAGTAATTTGGTCAATTTCGTTACTGCACACAACTAATCAAGCTAATATTGAAAATGCCGACAAAAAAATATCACATAATACATTAAGATCAAGATTTATATATCTGTTTCTCATTTATAATCCCCCAATGCCACCAATAGTATTTTATCATATCAGTATCAAAAAATCAACTGACTATTTTTTCGGTAACGGTTGAAATAACTTTCGGATTGTTATATAATACAAAAAAACAACGGAGAAAGTTATGAATTTAAACTACTACACATTAGGTTGTAAAGTAAATCAGTATGAAACCGAAGCGGTAACCGAAATGTTTAAAAACAACGGTTTTACCGCCGATAACAGCCAAAATCCCGATATAATTTTAATAAATTCGTGCAGTGTCACCGCCGAAAGTGACCGCAAAACACGTCAACTCGTGCGGAAAGTAAGACGTATGCATAAAGATGCCGTAATTTTACTTACCGGTTGTATGGTTGAGGCATTTCCCGAAAAGGCGGCGGAACTTACAGAAGCGGATATAATTATCGGCAATACACTTACAAGCGAGATATTTGCCGAAACCGAAAAATTTCTTAAAACGAAAGAAAAAATTGTAAAAATCGAAAATCATACCAAGGGTGAAAAGTATTCAACCCCCTGCCTTACCGATTTTTCAGAGCGCACCCGTGCATATATGAAAATTGAAGACGGTTGCGATAGATTTTGCTCTTACTGCATTATTCCCTATGCGCGCGGCAGGGTGCGTTCAAGAAGTATAGAAAGTATCAAAAAAGAAGCATGTATGCTAGCCAGCAACGGATTTAAAGAGATAGTGCTTGTGGGCATTAACCTTTCGGCATACGGCAGCGACATAAATTTGAATATTTGCGATGCGGTCGATGCCGTTTGCGATACAGAGGGTATTTTTCGTGTGCGTCTCGGTTCCGTTGAGCCGGACCATATAACAAATGAAATTTTAGACCGACTTTCAAAGCAGAAAAAATTTTGTCCGCAGTTTCATTTATCACTGCAGTCGGGGTGTGACGAAACGCTTAAACGAATGAACCGGCATTATAACGGTGATTTTTACTATCAGTTATGCGAAAACATACATAAAAAATTTGATAACCCTGCTATTACTACCGATATAATGGTTGGCTTTAACGGCGAAACCGATGAGGAGTTTATGAGAAGTTGTGAATTTGTTGAAAAAGTCGGCTTTGCAAGGTCACACGTGTTTGCATATTCTGTGCGCAACGGAACGGTTGCTGCAAATCAAAGCGATAAAATACCGCCAGAAATCAAGGAAAAAAAGAAACATCCTTTGCTGTCCAAACCCGGAGGGTTCAGATCGCAAGGGATGTTTCACTTGGTGGAGGCGGCGGGAGTTGAACCCGCGTCCGAAAGCGCTT
>JAKSQL010000130.1 GCA_024404125.1 Clostridia bacterium | reverse complement strand
CTTTTAACATTTTTACCTGTCATAAATCGGCGGTATGTATCTTTTAATTTCTTTGGCATACACTTTAAAACGCGATACCGATTCCTTTAACGTGCTGTGCGGAGCGGTGGTTTTAATACTAATATTTTCGCCCTTTGCAATATTCAATATCGGTTTTGAACTTTCGGTATTTGCTACCTTTGCCGTAGCGGTTATTGCACCTAAAATTAACGAAAAAATTAAAATCAACAGTAAGGCATTAAAGGCAGTAGCATTTGTAGCCACAAATTCACTTATGGCTCAAATTGTTACTTTGCCTATAACGGTTTACTATTTTGAAAGTATCTCCTTAATAGCGCCGATAACAAACGTTTTGATATCTTACGCCGTAACTTTTGATCTTATTCTTTCGCTTATCGGAGTTATATCAAATTTCTTTTTCGGCGGTGCGGTGTCACGTTTTGTCTTTTTAGTCGCCGATATACTCACAAAATACATAAATACCGTTATAAACAAGTTGGGTGAGATTAGTTTTGCTTCGGTTAAATTAAGCGGTGTATTTGCAGGCCTTTTCGCTTTAACCGTTTTTGTAATAATAATTGTTTTATATACTTGTAATCATAAAGAAATTTTGGTAAAATTAAAGTTAATAAAGGCAGGTGAGGAAAATGTCGATAATATATGAAGAAATGCTTCAAAAGGATATATCTTCCGCAAACTTTGCTCCGTGCTATATTATTTTCGGTGACGATATATATCTTAAAAAGCACTACACCGATGTTGTGTAAGAAGAATTACGGCGGAGATGCATTCTTCAATTTACAAAAATTTGAAGGCGACTGCGATTTGCAGGACGTTTTTGATGCCGTTAATCAGTTTCCGATGATGGCAGATAAAAAGTGTGTAATGCTTTCTGATTACGATTTTTCCCACTGTCCTAAAACCGATTTTGATAAACTCTGTGCGCTACTTAGCGAGCCGCTAAGCGGTTGTACTTTTATACTCTGCTTTAATGCTTTGGAATTTGACTCTAAAAAGGGTAACAAAGAACAAAAATTGATTAAATCCGCCGAAGCGGCAGGCGGCAAAGCGGTATGCCTTGACCATAGAAATCCACAAAAATTGGCGGCAATGCTTACTGCGGGGGCAAAAAAACGAAATGTAAAACTTGATAACAGTATCGCACTAAAGCTTGTTGAAAATGCAGGCGAAGATATTGGTGTTTTGCAAAGTGAACTTGAAAAACTTTGCAACTACTGTGAAAACGGTGTTATTACCGGAGAAGACATCACAATTGTATCCTCAAAATCGGTTGAAGCATCGGTATACGATTATGTTAAAGAAATAACCGCCTGCAATACCGATAAAGCATTAAAACTGCTTGACGATATGTTTTATTTAAAAATTGAGCCGATTGTTATTCTGCATACGGCGGCATCGGTGTATATTGATATGTTCAGGGTACAGTCTGCAGAAGAAGACGGCATTTCGCTCAATACCGTTTCTGAAGATTTTTCTTACAAAAATCGAGCTTTCTTGCTTGACCGCGCTAAGAATTCACTTAAAAAAATCGGTCAAAAACAGTTAAAACTTTCTTTTGAAGCGCTCATTAAAGCCGATAAGTTGCTTAAGAGTTACGGTGCAGACGAAAAACTTATACTTGAACAGTTAACCGTAAGTTTAATTTACATTATTACAAAGGGTGATACGTTTTGATTAAACTGCGCAAGGCAGTTATAGTAGAGGGAAAATACGATAAGATAAAACTTAAAAATATAATTGATGCGCCGATTATTACGACTGACGGTTTCGGTGTTTTTAAAAATACCGAAAAGCGAAATCTAATAAAGGCATTGGCGCAAAATAACGGTATTGTAATAATAACCGATTCGGACGATGCGGGTATACTTATCCGTAACTACCTTAAAGGTGTTTGTAAAGACGGTGAAATAGTAAATGTATATCTTCCGCAACTTAAAGGCAAAGAAAAAAGGAAAGCCGCACCCTCAAAGCAAGGATTTTTAGGTGTAGAAGGCATAAGCGAAGATATTATTATCAAAGCACTTAATAAATACGGGGTGACCTCCGAAAAGTCGGATATCAATACAAAAAAGGTTTCAAAAACTGACTTGTATACGTTAGGTCTTTCGGGTAAAAGCGATAGCGCGAATTTAAGGACTGAATTTTCAAAACATCTGAATATACCTACTAGTATTTCCTGCAATTCATTCTTGGAAATTATTAACGCACAGTATACCTATGACGAATTTTTTAAGGAAGTGGAGCAATGGCAATCAGAACGGGGCAAAAATTAAAATTACTGTATATTGTCGATATACTTAATAAGTATACCGATGAAGAACACCCGATTAACGCTTCGGAAATTTGTGACCGTCTTTACGAACTTGGGGTTTCGGCAGAGAGAAAATCTATATATGATGATATAGAACAGTTAACCTTTTACGGATACGATATTATCAAAACAAGAACGCCGCGCTCGGGCTTTTTTATGGCATCAAGACAGTTTGAACTACCTGAAATATTTTTGCTTTGCGATGCCGTTAAGGCGGCAAAATTCATTAGTGCCAAAAAGTCACGCGAACTTATTAAAAAACTTGAAAATATGTTAAGTGTATACGATACCGAGTTTACGGGGAACGTATATTTTGATTCCGCGGATAAGACCAAAAACGAGGAACTTTTCTATACCATTGATAAAATCAATCGTGCCATTAAAGAAAAGAAAAAAATTCACTGCAAGTATATTATAAGAGAACTGAAAAGCGGCAAAGATATTGCGGATAGGGTAAAGGAAAGAAACATAAGTCCCTATGCGCTCACTTGGCAGGACGACCACTATTATCTTATAGGTAATTACGATAAATATGATAATTTAATACATCTTCGTATCGACCGTATGAAAAGCGTTGAAATCACTGATATTCCATCAAGACATTTCAGTGAGGTATGTGATTATACCGATAACTTTAACGTAGCGGATTATGTTAAAAAACTTTTCGGTATGTACGGCGGTACGGCAGACGAAATTGAACTTAAATGTTCAAAATCCATATTGGAATATCTTATAGATAAGTTTTCGGAGAATGTAAGCATAACCAATGTTAATGACGATACATTTAATCTGACCGTAACGGCAATAGTAAGCGAAGCGCTTGTAACATTTATTATGAATTACGGTAATAAAATTGAAGTAATTAAACCTGATTATCTTAAAGATATGATAATAAAAAGAGCAGACGAAATTTTAAATATGTATAACAGTTAAAAAACTCTTGATTTTTGGTATCGATTAAGGTATAATATTTTGGTATCGAGCGGA
>JAKSQL010000013.1 GCA_024404125.1 Clostridia bacterium | reverse complement strand
CGGATTTTAACGTGGAAATCGAAAACACTTACGGCGGTATAGAAACTTTTTTAAAGGATTACGTTACTGAATGTGAAAATCCCGATATTGAAATTTCAGTAGACGATAACGATATTGCCTTTGAAAATTCAAGTACTGACGGCGAATTTAAAAAACCGTATCTCGAACGGCTTGCGGTTTACCGCAAATTTGCCGAATGGTTGCCTATGCATAATGCTTTTTTGATGCACGGCGCCGTTTTTGAGACGAACGGTGTGGGAACAATTCTTTGTGCCCCGAGCGGTACGGGAAAAACCACGCATATGCTTTTATGGAAAGAACTGCTTAAGGATAAATTCACAGTAATAAACGGCGATAAACCCGTTATAAGACTTACAAACGATAAATTTTTTGCCTACGGCACTCCTTGGTGCGGTAAAGAAAATTTAAGTCAGAACAAAAAAACGGTGCTTAAAAATATATGTTTTATTAAAAGAAGCAAAACGAATTTTACCGAAACCATATCTAAAAACGATGCGGTGGACCTTATATTCAAGCAAATATATATGCCTAAAAGTTCACTTGGAGTTATGAAAACTCTCGAACTTGCAGACAAACTTATTTCGGTTTGCAATATATACGTTATCAACTGCAATACCGATATTTCAGCCGCAAAAACAGCATACAGTAAAATATTTAAAAACGGAGAAAGTATATGAAACTTAAATACGATTTTGTTGTTAATAAAGTGGCGGACAGTTTTGTTGCCGTTGCAACGGGAGATGCGCTAAACGAGTATAACGGCTTTATTAAAATGAACGAAACGGGTGCGTTTATATTCAAACTTTTAAAAGACGATATAACCGAAGAAAAAATAACCGAAAAGTTACTTAATGAATACGATACTGACAAAAAAACCGCCGAAGATTCGGTTAAAAAGTTTTTAAGTGACCTTAAAGAAAAAGGTATTATTTGCGATGAATAGCATAAATTTGCAGGACGCCGCAAAAGCGCTCGAAATCGAAAATGAGATATCCTGTCTTACAAGCGGTCAGAGTATGAAACCGCTTTTCAGGCAACATAAGGATATAGCGGTAATAAGAAAAAAAGACCGCGCGCTTAAAAAAGGTGACGTGGTATTATACAAATATCCCGAAAGAGAAGAGTATATTCTTCATAGGGTAATAGGATTTAAAGGTGAAAATCCCGTAATAAGAGGAGATAACAACACCTTTACGGAATACGGTGTTAAAAACGAGTATGTTATAGGTATTCTTACCGCCTTTTACAGAAACGGTGTTTACTTTGAATGCGAAAAGAGTGTTAAGTATAAACTCTACGTGTTTGCTCTTAAGGCGATATATCCGATAAACAAAATAAAACGGCTTATTATAAGAATTTTTTCAAAGTTAAAAAGTATTTTAATTGGAACGTAAATTTACGTTCCTTTTTTCTTGATAAAATCAAAGCTTTGTGGTAAAATTCTACTGTTAGTTTAAATGAAAGGAAAAATTTTGACAGTGACTTTAAAAGAAGAAATCAACCGTCGCAGAACGTTTGCCATTATATCGCATCCGGACGCCGGTAAAACAACACTTACGGAAAAACTTTTGCTCTACGGCGGCGCCATACAAACGGCGGGCTCGGTTAAAGGTAAAGCCACCACTAAACACGCCGTATCAGACTGGATGGACCTTGAAAAGCAAAGAGGTATTTCGATTACTTCTTCGGTTTTACAGTTTGAATACGAGGGTTGTTGCATAAATATACTTGATACGCCGGGGCATCAGGATTTCTCGGAAGACACCTACCGTACTCTAATGGCGGCGGACAGTGTTGTTATGGTTATAGATGCCGCAAAGGGTATTGAGCCGCAAACAAGAAAACTCTTTAAGGTTACGGCTATGCGCCACATACCCATTTTTACATTTATAAACAAACTTGACCGCGAAGCGCGTGACCCGTTTGAACTGCTTGACGAACTTGAAAAAGAGTTCGGCATTGGCACGTATCCTATGAATTGGCCCATCGGTTGCGGTGTTAACTTTAAGGGTGTGTTTGACAGAGAAAACCGTCAGATACTTGCATTTGATAATCTGCATAAAGGTCAGATGAAATTAAAACCGACACCCTGCGATATAACCGATACCGAAAAACTTGACAGTCTTATAGGAGAGTATCAGCGCAAAGACCTTGTTGAGCAGATAGAACTGCTTGACGGCGCAAGTTTCGATTTTGATATAAACAAAGTGCAAAACGGAACCCTTACCCCCGTATTTTTCGGCTCGGCGCTTACCAATTTCGGTGTAGAGCCGTTCCTTGAAAATTTCCTTAAAATGACCACTCCGCCATTGGCAAGAACTACAAAGCAGGGAGAAATCTCCCCCGAAAGCGAAGATTTTTCGGCTTTCGTATTTAAAATTCAGGCGAATATGAACAAGGCACACCGCGACCGCATAACCTTTATGCGAATATGCTCGGGTAAATTCGAGAGAGATAAGGAATATTATCATTTGCAGGGCGGAAAGAGTTTACGTCTTTCGCAACCGCAACAAATGATGGCAAGTGACCGTCAGGTAATAAACGAAGCGTATGCCGGCGATATAATAGGTGTATTTGACCCCGGTATTTTCTCTATCGGAGATACCGTTTGCGATATTAAGCACAAGGTGGAATTTGAAGGTATACCTACTTTTGCTCCCGAACATTTTGCGGTTATCGAGCAGGTTGACTCGCTTAAGAGAAAACAGTTTGTAAAGGGTGTTGAGCAGATAGCACAAGAGGGTGCAATACAAATTTTCCACGAGCCGAATTCGGGTATGGAGCGTGTAATAGTAGGTGTTGTAGGTGTATTGCAGTTTGAGGTGCTTGAATACCGGCTTAAAAACGAGTATAACGTTGACGTTATAAGAAACAACCTGCCTTTCCAATATATACGTTGGGTTAAAAATAAGGATATTGATATTAAGTCTTTAAACCTTACTTCCGATACCAAGTGGGTGCAGGATTTTAAGGGCAATAATCTGCTTATCTTTACAAGTGACTGGAACATAAACTGGGCGCTTGAAAAGAATGACGGACTAATACTTGAAGATTTCAGCAAAGAATAAAGAAATGCGGAGATTAGAAAAACTAATCTCCGCATTTCTTTATTGCAGGCAGTATGCCGTTTGCATCAATATCTATTACACAGTAGGAAGCAAAACTGTCCTTAGGACTTGAAACCGAGCCGGGATTTATTAAATATATACCGTCCTTATACTCAATATTTGATATATGAGTATGCCCGTAAAGTGCTATCTTTGCGCCTGTATTCTTTGCAAAGTCATACAGTTTATCATTAGAACTTTTAACACCGAAAGTATGACCGTGGGTATACAGTATATCTACGCCCTCTATATTCACTATATCGTAATCGGGATAACGGCAAAAGCCGTCACAGTTGCCGCGCACTATATGGAATTTACGGTCGGTGTATTCGTAAAGTAAATCCTCTATATCGTCTGTCACATCCCCTAAAAAGAAGATATGCGCGGCGGATTTTTCTTTTCTTATTACGCGGTCAACAACCGCGCTTTTTTTATGTGAATCGGAAATTACAAGTAATCTCATTTGAACAAACCTCATATTATGTATTGTAAAGGGGATATTATTATGCAAAACTATAATAACATAAATAAACAAAAATTGATAGATGCTATTTTTTCTTCAAACGGAAAAATAAATAACAAAAACATTGATATATCGGACAAAAACGGTATATCGAAACTTATATCGTCATTACCCGAAAGCGACCGCAAAAAACTAATGGCTGCACTTTCAAACGAAGAAAAGACAAAAGAAATACTTTCAACACCCGCCGCACAAAAAATACTTAACTCTCTTATGAACGGCGGTAAAAAGTGATGGACGATTTAAGCAGTAAACTCGCCGAAATAATGAACGACCCCGAAAGTATGAACCGCGTTCGCAAGATGGCGGAAAGTCTGCTTGCAGAAAATGACGAAAGTGAAACCAAATCCCCCGATTTTGACGGCGGTATGTTTGACGGTGTTGACATAGAAAAGGTAATGCAAATAGTATCTCTTTTAAAAAGCCGCTCAGACGACAGCCGTACAAAACTGCTCCTTGCACTTAAACCGAATTTGAGCACTAAACGGCAGGAAAAGGTAGACAACGCGATTAAGTTGTTAAAACTTATCGAAATTTTGCCGGCATTAAAGCAAAGCGGTCTTTTAGATTTTTAAAAGGGAGGAAAACGTGTGGCATCAGAAAACGATTTTAATACCGCAAAACAACGGGCAATTGAGCGAATGAAAGAAATGAATGACCGCGCAATTAATTCCTCACCGCATAAAATGCCGCCCGCACCTTCTTTTGTAAGGGTAAATAGGAAAGAGTCGGACGATTATCAAAATACGGGTTTTATAAAAGAAAGTCCCGTGCAAAAAAAAGGAACGGTGTTTGACGGAATACTAAACAACCTTTCAAGCGGTGATTTTTCAAATATACCTATCTTAAACCGCCTTAAAAGTGACCCCGATACCCTGCTGATTTTAGGTATGATACTTATACTTTCAAGCGACAGTAAAGACAAACTTTTGCTCATTGCAATGCTCTATATTTTAACTTGAAGTTTACATAAAAATTTATGCTGTTTTTATCATCTTTTCTCTGCATTTTTTAGTATTATGTAAACTAATACAACCCAAAAAGTTATACACGTTATCCACCGCGATTTCAACCGTTTTAGGTGAATAAGGACGGTAAATTGCCATTTTTTAGTCTAAAAACGGTGGATAACTCGGTTGATAAGTGGAAAAGCGTGCTATGCATCAATAAAATGAATAGAAATTTATGTAAAACAAACGGTGAAAAATTTTTAATGAATTTTTCACTTAATTTTGTTGAAAAGAGAGAATTTTTAAGACAAAAAATATAAAGAAAAAGAGCGGTTGGTTACATAATCCCAAACCGCTCTTTTTATGTAAATAATTATTCCTCGGAAATTGCTTCTACAGGACAACCTGCCGCACATGCTCCGCAAGAGCAGCACTTTTCAGGATCGATCTCGTAATGCGCAGCGCCCTCGGAAATTGCGTCGCAAGGACAACCTGCCGCGCAAGAACCGCAACTGATGCATTCATCTGAAATTTTATAAGCCATATTAACACCTCCACCACATACATTGTATCAATAAACACACCAAAAATCAAGTGTAATTATTTGCTTTCAAGTTCCTCAAGTTCTTTCGGCAATACCTCTTTTGCTTTATTGCCGCCCTTTTTCGCTCTTGAAATTTGTTTTACCGCACTTCTGTGTATCTTATAAGGCGCACCCTCGCCCTCATTTGGTTTTACTATAAGATTACCCGTAATAAGATTACAGTCAATAACCGTACCTATACCGTCAGGCGATTTTACCACTGCGCCGATACCGGGGGTTATTGAAATCAAATGCTCGTACGAATTCTGCTCATATTTAAGGCAACACATAAGTCTGCCGCAACTACCCGAAATTTTAGTGGGATTAAGTGATAAGCCCTGCTCTTTTGCCATCTTTATTGATACGGGTTGAAAATCGTCTAAAAACTGCTTACAGCAATAGGGTTGACCGCATATACCTACCCCGCCTAACATTCGCGCTTCGTCACGAACACCTATTTGACGGAGTTCTATTCTTGTATGGAAAGTGGCGGCAAGGTCACGAACGAGTTCTCTGAAATCCACTCTGCCGTCCGCCGTAAAGAAAAAGGTTATCTTGGTAGCGTCAAAATTATACTCAACCTCTACAAGTTTCATTTCGAGTTTATGCTCGGCAATTTTCTCCTCACATATCTTAAAAGCATCCTGCTGCTTTTTAATGTTTTCCTCAAGTCTTTCAAGGTCTTTTTCTGTGGCAACCCTCAATGCTTTTTTAAGTTCGCCTACTATATTACCGTCTTCAACTTCGTGGGCTGATTTCGATACAAACCCGAAAGCGTTTCCGTTGGCGGTTTCAACTATTACCTTATCCCCTACATTATATTCTTTATTATCGGGGTCAAAATAATATGCTCTTCCGCCCTCTTTGAATTTTACGGATATGACCTTTGTCATTTAAACTGTCCCTCTCCCGTTTGTTACTGCTTTTGATACTTTGCTCCGCATACCATCGCGGAAAACAAAAGCGATAAATTTATATTGGTTTTTATTAAGTCCTTAAACCCTTCTATCTCGCTGTAAAGCGAGGTTAACGCTCTGCTCTTTGTAATACTTAAATTTCCCGATTTGAGCATACTTACCGCATACTCTTTTAAAGCAGACAAGAATTCATCTGCCGATGCTCTGTCTTTTTCATACTGCGATAAAAGTTTTAACTGTTCGTACCTTTTGCCGCTTAAAAGAAATTCTACATAACTTTGCGCGTTTATGAGGTAACCTTTTTCGTCACCCGCCGTATCACCGTTTAAAGTAAACTGTGTACACCTTGAACGTACGGTTTCGAGCATCTGCATTTTTGAAACGCATAACAAAATGAAATGTACGTTTTTAGGCGGCTCTTCCAAAATTTTAAGGAATGCGTTTTGCGCCTGCTCATTCATTCGGTGCGCTTCAGTTATTATAAATACCTTACTTAAAGCAGAATGCGGTCTTACAAACGCCTGAGTTCTTACTTCCCTTATCTTGTTTACCGAAATAAACTTTTTGTTTTCTTCGGGAAAAACGTAGGTTATATCGGGGTGGTTTTTATCATTTGCAAGACGGCAGTTATCACACTTATCGCAGGGTATATCATCAGCCGAACACAAAAATGCTTTGGTGAGATACTCTGCAAGGTTTATTCTTTCACTCTCACTGTTTCCCTCAATTAAAACCGCATGAGGAAAACGGCGGCTTTTTATGAGATTTTCTATACTGTTTTTGATTTTTTCATCATGGAAATTAAAAATCATAAAACAAAACCGACCTTTTTCATCGCCTTAAAGTAGGTCTTTGCCGCAACCTTTTCGGCTCGCGCTGCACCCTCTTTATATATGCGCTCAAGTTCCGATTTATCCTTTATAATTTCTTCGTACCTTTGCTTTATGGGCGCAAGTTCATCTGCTACCGCTTCGCCTACGGCAAGTTTGAAATCACCGTAACCGAGTCCCGAAAACTCGCTTTCTGTATCCTTTACGGTTTTACCCGTAACGGCACTGTAAATGCCTATAAGGTTTGAAACACCCGGCTTATCTTCCGATACGTATATACCGCCCTCGCTATCCGTTACGGCGCGTTTAAACTTGCGGATAATTGTATCCCTATCGTCAAGTATCGCAACGTAAGCATTCAGGTTATCGTCCGACTTGGACATCTTTTTATCGGGGTCCTGAAGCGACATAACCTTAGCACCCGTTTTTGCTATGTACGGTTCGGGAATTGTAAACACCTCACCGTAAATGCGGTTAAAACGCTCGGCAATATCGCGCGCTATTTCAAGGTGCTGCTTTTGGTCGGCGCCTACCGGTACAAAATCGGGTTTATATAAAAGTATATCCGCCGCCATTAAAACGGGGTAGGAAAAAAGCCCTACATTTACGTTATCGGCATGTTTTGCGGATTTATCCTTAAACTGCGTCATTCTTGACATTTCTCCAAGCTGCGTGTTGCAGGATAAAAGCCACGAAAGTGCGGCATGCTCCGGAACATGCGACTGAATAAAAAGTGTTGATTTATTTGGGTCAAGACCAAGGGCCAATAAAAGCGCGCAGGTGGAATAAATCTGTGAACGGAATTTTACGGGGTCCTGACGTACGGTTATGGCGTGAAGGTCTGCTACAGCAAAAGTGCAGTCAAACTCATCTTGCATATTAAGCCAATTTTTAAGAGCACCCAAGTAGTTTCCGAGCGTTAACATTCCGCTCGGCTGAATACAACTTAAAACTTTTTTCTTTTGTACCTCTTCACACATAAATAACATATCCTTTGAATAAATAATACTATACACAGTTATAATAACATAATTTTAAAAAAATTACAACAATTAAAAAATTGCCTTTTTTGTGAGCAAAGTCCGTATTTTAGGACACCGATAAAAATATAATGAATTTACAAAAAAGTTCTTGACAAAAACAAAAACTAAGTATATAATAAAAATACAGAAAACGAACAAATGTTCGGCGGAGGTAAAAGTTATGTGTTTTGCAGATGTTATGAAAAGTGTTTTTGAATTTGCTTTGGTATCTTTCGGTATTTGGGCGGTATTTCACGAAGATGTTTTCGTTGAGTTTGAAAACCGTGTAAAACTTATCTTTCGCCGCGCTAAAAGGATTAAAACCGTAAACAGCGGTATCCGTGAATTTTAATGCCTCTTTCTTTGTTTTTCATATACACACAAAGTAAACCGCGCAGAGCATAAAAACTCTGCGCGGTTTACTTTTATTTTTTAAAGAAATTTAATGTTATGAGCGGTAAGGTAATCTTTTAAGAAGAAAATATATAAAAGTAATATTGCAACCGATAAGGCAAGTAATAGTGCTATAAGCAAGATGTGTTTTTTTGTAAAACTTTCGGTTTTAATATCACCGTTTATAATGCCTACGGATTTAAGAGCCGGAATTGCCGCTCTTAAAATTACCGTAATAAGAATACCCTCAAGTGAAAACAGTACTAAATTTTTAACTATCCTTAAAAGGTTTACAAGCGGATATGCCGACTCGATACCGAAGAATATATAATACCATTTCATAAAGACAGAAGTAAGTATCATATTACAAACTAAATTTACGGTGAACTTTGAAAGAATTACCCTTGATACTTTAAGGTCGCGATTCCACAAGAAAATGCCGAAAATAAACGAACTTGCCATTTCAACGAATATAAACGGAAAAAAGTAGGCGCCGCTCGGGAAAAGTATCGCCCCTAAAGTATCGCTTACCGCACCTACTAAGAGACCTACAAGCGGTCCGTAAATAAAAGCACCGAGCGAGTTTATGTAACAGTCAAGCGTAAGTTCAAGTCCTGCCACCATAGGTACGCGGAGCATTTTTACCGCTATTCTGAGCGCTGTTATTACGGCGGCTATTGTTATCATTTTAATATTGCTGAAATTCTTTGCCGCCTCACACCAATATTCTTTTTTGAGTGCCGAAATGTTTTTTGACATAAAAATACCTCCTATCATCCGTGACTAACAGAAAATAGGAGATAGTTTCCTAATTTTGTCAGCGGGATGCGACCGCAAAACCGCACACCGAAAAAACGGTGTTTCGTCCGTGCGGCAACTCCCCGTCCGCACAACACTTAACGCTTTGTGGTCTACTCTGAATTTATTAAATTTTTAATTATTTTTCTATTGTGAGAATATCCGAGAAACCGGTTATCTCAAAAACTTCCATTATATCGTCACACACGTTTTTAATGGTCATATCGCCTTTTGCATTCATTGTCTTTTGGGTTGAAAGCATAACGCGAAGACCTGCGGAAGATATGTACTCAAGATCTTTAAAATCGAGTACCAACGCGGTAACGTCATCAAGAGAAGTTGAAAGTTCGCTTTCAAGTTGCGGTGCGGTAGTAGTATCAAGTCTGCCCTTAAGTGCTACCGTTAACTGTTGACCTTCTTTATTTTTTGTGATTTCCATAAGTTTACCCCTTTACTTTAATATATTACAATGTACGTCAAGTTGGTCAAACGGAATATGTATATCCCGATTATCCAAACCGACCTTAATCGTTTCGAGTGTTTTTCTGCGAACGTCTGCCCTGTTGTTAGGCCCGCAATAAACTCTTATGCGGTGTGTCACGGAGGATTTTTCAAAAGACTGTGTGCCTTTGTACTCGCAATTTTCAACACCGTCAATCTCTTTAATACTTTCACAGATATCCGTAAGCGCATCTTTAACGGTTATCTGCATTTCATTATAAGACAACGGAACGTCAATGTCAAGTCTGTCCGCAAGACGTCTTACCATAGAAATATTACGGTTGCAGACAGTTATTACCGAATGGTCGTCAAGGTCGCCGATTTTCGTGGTTTTAAGGTTAAATCCTATTATTGTACCCTCTCTGCCCTCGTACTCAACACATTCGCCTACACTGAAAAAATGGTCCGACACTATATGAACGCCCATTATTATATCTTTCAGGTAATCCTGCAAAGCAAGACCTACTATTGCGCTCACGATACCGAGTCCTGCTACCATACCGGTGATATTGATATTGTTTATCTGCAATATCGCAATAATTCCGACTGCCAGCACGCCAACCCTAAGAACACCGAAGAGTGTTCGCGACACATTTTGATTATCATTATCGTTTTTGTGCTTCTTGGCATACTTTATACCTGCTTTGTTTACAAGGATATAAGCAATAATAAAGAGTATACCAACTATCACGCTGATAATGATATTCGGCTTTATTGCGGCTTTTAAAAATTCATCCATAATAAAGCACCTTAAAACTCAAGTGTGTCTACTTTATCAAGCAATTCAATAATATGGTTTTTATACGTTTCTATTTCTTTTTTGCCCTGCTCATCATTAAGACCGTTCCTTCTTATAAGTCTTCTCATAAGTCTTGTATAGCCGATAAGCATTGCTTTATTTTGTACGTCTTCTATTTTTGCCTTACCATCAGTACCGAGATACAGCGGTAAGGTCTTATCCCAAATGCTCGCAGACACCTCGTAAGGTATGCCTAAAAACTCTTGCGATACGTTATGGTCAAGTTCCGCAAATCCCTTGTATGCATTGTATACTGAAGCAAGTTCAAATACGGGGTGGCCCTGACAAAGAGTATCCATATCAATAAGAAGCACTTCGCCGTTTTGCATCATAACGTTTTTGATGTGATAATCGCCGTGCATCATATGATGGTCTACCGGTACCGCTTCTACAAGAGATACAAGTTTTTCCGCCTTATCTGCCGGCAGATAGTCTTTCAAAAATTTTGCCCAGTTAAGAGCAACCTCTTTCATATCGGGCATATCCTCGGGTTTAACCTCGGTTGAATGTATCTTTTTAAGCAGGTCGACGTAAAGCCCTACATATTTATCGGTATTCTCCGGCTCTTCTTTTATGAGTTTTGCGAAAGATTTAGCGTTAAGCAGTTCAAATACCGAGCCGTAACTGCCGTCAACCTTTACAACGTCATAAGGTATTGCGGTGGGAATGCCCAAAACAAACGCCTTACGCGCAAGTTCGCGCTCTCTGTGTATATCGGGAAGCGCATCGGAATTAAAGTATACCTTTATGATGGTATCCGCATCAAGACGGTAAACCTTACCGTTTGCACCCTGACCTATTACCTCGCAGCCCTCAACCGACAGTTTACGGTATGCTTTTTCAACCGGTATCATTTCGGTAAAGCCGGTCATATCAAAAATATCGTAAACCTCGCTTGAAGCATTTATTACTTTAAGTGTGGGTTCATCTTTACGCAATCTTAAAATTACTCTTAAGCCGGCGCTTGATATGTATTCAAGGTCCTCAACATCAAGAGTTACCGATGCGTGAGAATTGGCATCAAGTTGCTCTTTTAATTCTTTTTCCGCCGTATCGGCATTGGTAGAGTCTATTCTGCCATGGGGAAACAGGTATAAAACGTCACCTTTAAGTTCTGAATTTACAATACTCATTTTTCTTCTCCTTTAAATACTTTATCTACAAGTTCTGTATACTCTTTATATGCCGCAGTATCGGAAAGTTCCGAAAGATACTCGGCTATTGTACGGTAATACCATTCGTGCTTTTTAGGGTCGTGCTGATTTAAACTTTCAAAAATCAAATTGCCGCTTTTAAGATATTCTCTGTAAAAAGACCGCATATTTGAAAGTTTATCACCGAGCCATAAAATCTTAACGTCTAAGTCTTTAGTGTGTTTAAGCATTAAAAGTGACTCTTCTTTTCTTTCCTGCCAGGTATCCGCAGGCGGACGGCTTGAAAGTTTATCCTCGGTTTCACTTTGCACGAGCGCAGATACTCTGGGACCGAACTTATCTTTGATTTCTTTAGGGTCTACATTACAGTCTTCCACCGTATCGTGCAAAACACCTGCCGCCATAATTTCAAGGTTGGGGGTTATGGTTGAAATAATACTTGCAACTTCGAGAGGGTGCAGTATATAGGGAGTGTTTGCAAGTTTTCTTACCTGACCGCAGTGCGCTTTTGTGGCAAAAACTATTGCTTCTTCAAGTACGTTCAATTTCTCACCTTATTTTCTTGGTTATTGTAAGTATGTTTTGGTCGTTCTCATATCGGTATTCAAGATTATCCATAGTCTTCTTAACCATATAAATTCCAAGTCCGCCGACACTTCTTTCTTCTGCCGAAAGGGTTATGTCGGGGTCCTCCCTCGTGAGAGGATTATACGGTTGCCCGTTATCCGTAAATATGATACTTACACTGTCACTGCTTACCTCGTCTACCGTAACGGTGGCGGGGCCTTTACCCTTACCGTAAGCAAATTTTACAATGTTACTGTAAATTTCATCTATTGCCACGTTTATCTGGATTATTGCTTTCATCGGGCATTCAAGTTTGTTGAGTTCATCTTCCACGAACTCGGTGACTGCGGGAATATTCTCTATTGATGCCTCTTCAAATTTAATTGTTTTTTTCATATCTCCGTTATATTTAAGTGCCACCATAGTAATATCGTCAAACTGAGGCGCATCGCCTACAAAGGCATCAACATCCGCTTTGATGTATTCGCAAAGTTCTTTCATACTGTCAAACTCTTTTGAGTTTATCGCACTTAAAAGTCTATCCTCCCCGTAAAGTTTATTTTGAGAATCGGTTGCTTCGGTAACACCGTCGGTATAAAGGAAAATGATATCACCCGCAGAAAGATTTAACTCCTGCTCTTTGTATTTAAGTCCCTCCATACCCGCAAGTACAAGGCCTGCACGGGATTTAAGATATTCAAAGCTACCGTCCTTATGCTTTACAAGAGGCGGATTATGACCTGCATTCGCAAAACTTACAAGTCCCGTTTCAAGATTGAGTCCGCCCTGCCAAGCGGTTACGAACATACCCGCATCGTTGCCTTCGCAAAGTCCGCTGTTGCCGCGGGTAAATACCTCGTCCATACTAAGTCCGCTTTCGGTAAGACTCTTAAGTTGCGTTTTGGCACGCATCATAAACATTGCCGCAGGTATTCCCTTACCCGAAACATCGGCAATAAGGAAATTAAGTATATTGCCGTCGGTAATATAGAAATCGTAGAAATCGCCGCCTACCTCTTTTGCGGTATGCATGGTAGCGTGTATATCAAAGTCTTTTCTCTGCGGGAAAGCAGGGAATACGCTCGGAAGTGCAGAACTTTGAATGCTCTTTGCAAATTCGAGTTCCTTATCTATTCTTGCCGCCGCTTCATCAATGTAATGTTTAAGGGTTGAAACGGTCATATTTATATCGTCCGAAAGTGTTGCAAACTCCTCGTTGGTACGTACGTTTACAGTTTCATTGAGGTTACCGCCGGTAATCTCTGCAAGCGAACGGTTGATTTTTTGCATTTTGCTTACTACCACACGTTTAATAAGGAAGAAAATCATCGCAAACATAACCGCGAATACCAATACTTCCATAAAGGTGTTTACGTAAAGCGCGATGTTTCTGAGTTCAAACACCTCTTCATCGGGTAAAAACGCGATTATCTCATACCCTTCTGTGTTTGAATACATACAGGCATACTTTGCGTCGTTTACGGTAAGCGAAAAACTCTTGTTCTGCTCTGTTATAGATTGGTCAACGGTTATACCGTAATCTTTAAGAGTTACGCCCGAAAGTGCTTTAGGTGCACTTACGATTTTACCGTTAACATCAGTAATTATCAAAAATCCCGTCTTGCCTACGTGACGGTTTTCCGCCTTGCCTTTTACGGTGGCATCAACGTCTTTTTGGAAACGTGTTGCATCATAACCTACCTGTATGCAACCGTTATCAATCAAAACACCTGCATACTTCATATATACCGACTCATCATAGGTAATCGGCTGATATTTTTGTACATATAAACCGCTGTTCTTTACCTTTTCCATAAAGTCGCGCGACTGCTCCCCGCTTGACATATCAAAGCCGATATAATTGGGGTTTGTACTGTCTGTTATCACCGCATCATCCGAAATTACGCTTATTTCGGCAACGTCATACTCTATCATTATCGAATTTATATTCCGTTTGCCTATATAATCGTACTTTATTTTTTCGGTTATATTGGAAAGATAATCGTCCGAAGCGGTTTCTATATCTGCCGTAATATCACTTATGGTAAGTTCAAGCAGCTTATCTGACTGGGTGGTGGAAATACCCGTCTGCAAAAGATACATAAACGCGGTGGTGGCGAAAAACGCAATAAGCACGCAGATAAGAAGCCACTTTTGTATTGTTTGCGAAATATGTACCGTATCGGTATGCTTTATTATCTTTTCTCTTGATACTGCCGTAACAAACATAGTGGCA
>JAKSQL010000129.1 GCA_024404125.1 Clostridia bacterium | reverse complement strand
AACTCTCGACCTTACGGATGCGAACCGTACGCTCTCCCAGCTGAGCTACGCCCCCGAATATTAAGGGTGAACTTAATCACCCTTGCTATTTTACTCCATCCAATACTTTCTGTCAAGTGTTCTGAAACGAATTGCACTGAAAATATTTTCTTTTTCGATTATTTCGTTGCGCGAAAGGTCGGCAAGAGTGCGCGCAACCTTTAAAATTCGGTCGTATGCTCTTGCAGAAAGACCTAAACTGTCAAAACTTTGATTAAGGCAGGACTGCGCCTCGCTGCTCATAATGCAAAATTCTTTAAGCATTTTAGGTGTTAGACGCGCGTTGCAGGTAATTCCCGTACCCTTATAGCGCTTAACCTGAAGTGCTCTTGCTTTGTTTACCCGTTCTTTTATTGTTGCGGAGGTTTCTGCCGAAACATTATCCGAAAGCGATTTGTAGTCCACGGGAGGCACCTCAACGTGTAAGTCAAGACGGTCAAGCATAGGACCCGACACTCTGCTTAAATATCTTCTCACCGCATTTTGTGAGCAGGTGCAGGGTTTTGTCGGGTGACCGAAAAATCCGCAGGGGCAGGGATTCATAGCCGCAACTAAAGTGAACTCGCTCGGATACGAAACAGACCCTTGAACACGCGATACTGTAATCTTACCGTCTTCAAGAGGTTGGCGCATTGCCTCCATAGCATCACGCTTAAACTCGGGGAGTTCGTCTAAAAACAAAACACCGTTATGCGCAAGTGAAATTTCGCCGGGCTTGGGTACACTGCCGCCGCCCGTCAGTCCCGCAAGAGATACAGTGTGATGCGGTGAGCGAAACGGTCTTACCGTTATAATCGGATTATCTTTATCAAGTACACCCGCTACCGAATGTATTTTTGTGGTTTCTATTGACTCTTCAAAGGTCATATCGGGCAGTATTGAAGGCAAGCGCTTTGCAAGCATACTTTTTCCCGCTCCCGGAGGGCCTATAAGCAGTATGTTGTGTCCTCCCGCGGCGGCTACCTCCATTGCCTTTTTGGCGGCAACTTGACCTTTAACGTCAGCAAAGTCAAGCGCTTCGCTTATAACGGGACTTGACGGTGAATACATTGCCGGAACTATTTGTTCCTCACCGCTTAAATGTTCTATAAGTTCTTTAACAGTTGATACGGGGTATACGTTTATCCCCTCTATAACCGCCGCCTCGGCAGCATTTTCAAACGGCACAAAAATATCTTTTATTCCGTTATTAAAGGCGGTGATTACCATAGCAAGCACGCCGTTCACCGCTCTTACTCTGCCGTCAAGCGCGACCTCGCCTAAAAAAATACAGTTATTATCTGCAAGTTTTATTTGTTTTGAAGCAAGCAGTACCGCAATCAGTATCGGTAAATCGTATACGGCACCCTCTTTTTTCTTGTCGGCAGGTGCTAAATTTACGGTTATTCTGCCGGTGGGAAACTTGTATCCGCAGTTTTTTATCGCCGCTCTTACTCTGTCACGTGATTCTTTTACTGCGGTATCCGGCAAACCTACTACGTCAAAGCAGGGCAGTCCGCCCGAAACGTCTGCCTCAATCTCTATCATATAAGAATCTATACCGAATATTCCGATACTTTTAACCTTTGAAAACATACAGTACTCCTACGTGCTTTTTTTACATTATATACCAAATTCCCCCCTTTTACAACAATTTAAAAAATTAAAATTTATTTTTTTGTAACAAATACTTTATTGCTATAATGTATAATACAAGCGGTGATAAATATGAATTTTCGATATAAACTTATGCAATTTATGAGCGGCAGGAACGGGCTTGACCGCCTTTTCTACCTGCTCTTTGCCGTAGCGGCGGTTATATGGCTTGTTAACTGCTTTGTAAGGTCAATAATTCTCCAACTTATTATTGATGCCATACTTATATACGCGTTTTTCAGAGTGCTTTCAAAAAATGTTTATGCGCGCCGTAAAGAAGAAACCGCTGTGTTTTCACTTGTGGATAAATTTATGAGTAAAATAAACACAAAAAAGCAACAAATGGCGGATAAAACACATATTTATAAAAAATGTCCCTACTGTAAGGCCACCTTGCGTCTGCCCCGGAGAAAAGGTAAGCATAAAACCGTCTGCCCTAAATGCAACAAAGAATTTACTGTAAGGGTATTTAAAGAGTATAAATACTGATACAAGCCCGAGAAAACTCGGGCTGTTTTATTGACAAAATACCGTAGCGGTGATAAAATTACTTTGTTGGGAGTGAAATATATGTCACTTAAAAAAATAAACTTTACCAAGATGCACGGTATTGGCAATGATTATATTTATATTGACTGTTTTAAAGAGCAGGTGGATAATCCCGAATACCTTGCAAAAATTATGTCGCCGAGGAGAACGAGTGTTGGGTCGGACGGTATTATACTTATTTGTCCCTCCGATGTTGCAGATGCCAAAATGCGAATGTTTAATCTTGACGGCAGCGAGGGTAAAATGTGCGGCAACGGTATACGATGTGTAGGTAAGTACATTTACGATAACGGAATATGCAAAAAAGATGTTATTACGGTAGAAACCTTAAGCGGTATAAAAACTCTTGATATAACCGCAAAAAACGAAAAGGCCGAGTATATAAAGGTTGATATGGGCTGTCCCGAATTTTGCCCCGAAAATATACCTGTAAATTACCGCGGTGACGAAATGATAAACGCCCCCGTAACCGTAAATAACACAGTTTATAACATAACCGCGGTTTCTATGGGTAACCCACACGCTGTTATTTTTTGTGACAGTATTGAAAATCTTGACCTTGAAAAAACCGGTCCCGATTTTGAAAATATGCCTATTTATCCCGAAAGAACGAACACCGAGTTTGTTAAGGTGATTTCGGCTACCGAACTTAAAATGCGCGTGTACGAGCGCGGCAGCGGTGAAACATTTGCCTGCGGAACGGGTGCTTGTGCCATAGTCGCGGCGGCGGTAAAATGCGGCATTTGCGAACTTGATAAGGAAATTACCGTTCACCTTAAAGTAGGTGATTTACTTATTACTTATTCAAGTGACGGTCACATATATATGAAAGGTACCGCAACTAAAGTTTACGAAGGTGTTTTTGAATATGAGTCTTAATATTAAAATAAACGAAAATTATCAAAATTTGGCAAAGAATTATTTGTTTGCCGAGATTGCCAAGCGGGTTAAAGCGTATAAGGAAAACAATCCCGATAAAAAAGTAATAAGTTTGGGTATAGGTGACGTTACGCGTCCGCTTTCAAATGTAGTTGTAAATGCCCTTAAAACTGCTTCGCAGGAGATGGGTAACCCCGAAACCTTTCGCGGATATCCT
>JAKSQL010000128.1 GCA_024404125.1 Clostridia bacterium | reverse complement strand
ACTCTCAGGGGGACAAGCAATGAAAACACTTATAATTATTCCGGCATATAACGACAGCAAAAATATTGCCGACGTTGTAAAAAACATACAGCAAAAATGCCCTGACTGCGATTATATAATAATCAACGATTGCTCAACCGACGAAACTCCCGTAATTTGTGACCAAAGCAACTTTAATCACTTAGACCTTTGTTGCAATCTCGGAATAGGCGGCGGTGTGCAAAGCGGTTATTTGTTCGCCGAAAAATACGGTTACGACTGTGCCATTCAGATAGACGGTGACGGTCAGCACGACCCCGCTTTTATTCCCGAAATCACAAAGCCGATAGAAAGCGGTGAGGCGGACGTGGTAATCGGCTCGCGTTTTATCGAAAACGAGGGCTTTCAGTCAAGCGGTATGCGCCGTTTCGGCATAAGGTTTTTAAGCAAACTTATAAAACTCGTATGCAAGGCAGATGTTAAGGACGTAACAAGCGGATTCCGTGCGGTAAACCGCAGATTTATCGAGATTTTCGCTCACGATTATGCGGACGATTATCCCGAGCCGGAAGCCATTGTTTCAACTGTTTTAAACGGCGGAAAAATAAAAGAAATCCCCGTAATAATGCACGAACGCACCGGCGGTGTTTCCTCTATCAGTCCGCTTAAATCGGTTTACTATATGATAAAAGTTTCGCTCTCGATACTACTGTTCAGGATAACCTTTAAAGGCGGTGAAAAAAGATGAGTGTAGCACTTAGAACTTCATTACTGATAGGAATTGCAATTTATCTTATAATTATTTTGGTACTGCTCAGGAAAAAACGGCTTTCGCTTAAATACTCGCTTTTGTGGATTTTTACGGGCCTTGTATTTTTTATTCTCGTTCTTTTTCCGCAAATAGTATCTTTCCTTGCAAAACTGTTCGGGGTAATTTCTCCCGTTAACGCGGTTTTCGTATGCCTGATATTCTTTATTCTGCTTATTTTAATCTCGCTTACCTCGATAGTTTCTTTACAGCAAAAACGGATAAAGTCGCTTATACAGCATCTTTCGCTTTTGCAAAAACAACTTGACGATAAAACAAATAATAAATAACACAAAACCGCAGTCCGATTAAAGACTGCGGTTTTGTGTATGGGGATGAATATGGTGGTTGTGCAAAACGGTGGTTGCCGTTTGCACTATATAAAAACCGTTTTAAAAGCCAAGGGGACAAGAGGCCTTTAAAAGGCGGTTTTTAACAGATTTTAAGTTGTCGGTCGCATTGCGGCTCGATTTCTTTATCTATTCTTACCTTATATTCTATATATTTTTTTGTTTCGTTTCGGGTGGATACGGCATCTATTCCGCCGGAGTTTAAGGTTTCCACAAGTTTTGTAAGACTGTTTGCGAAAATCCGCTCGTCCGAAATGGACGCTTTTCTTATCGGCTTTTCCTTTTTAAACTCCGCGGGCGGCAGTTGTTTTTCCTCTCTGCCGTATAAAAGCCGTTCTGCCGCCGCCTGTGTTTGACGGACGTTTAAACCGCCGTCTATAATCGTATCAAGCAGTCGGTCACGCATATCGGGCGGCACTTGCAAAAGAATACGCGCGTGCCGTTCGGTAAGGTTTGATGAAAGTATTCTCCTTTTTTGAGTATCGTCGAGTCGCAGTATTCTTAATTTATTGCAAAGTGTAGACTTGTTTATACCGAGTCTTACCGCGATTTCGTTTTGGGAAAGTTTTGTGCTTTGCAAAAGATTTTCTATCGCTTTTGCGGTCTCAAAAAAATTAAGGTCGCTTCGCTGCAGGTTTTCGGTAAGGCAGTATATTGAAGCGCTTATATTATCGGTGTTGTGCAAAATGCAGGGTATTCTGCGAAGCCCCGCGATTTTGGACGCGCGAAGACGTCTTTCTCCGGCGATAAGTTCGTAAGTGCCGCCGCCTCTTTTTCTTACGGTAAGCGGTTGTATTACTCCGTTTTCAGCTATGCTTTCCGCAAGCGAATTAAGTTCAAATTCATCAAAGTTTCTTCTCGGCTGATAAGGACTCGGAAATATCTGCTCGGGTTTTAACATAAGCACTTTTTTATCCGAAATAGTGTGCATTGGGCATGTCCTCCTTGCAAATAAATTATCGCAAAGAATTTTAAATTTGTAAAGCATTTTCGGTCGGGCAATTTCGCCCATATAAAACAAAAAGCGCCTTTTTATAAGGCACTTTTTGATATTTTTGAATTGTTTCTTGGGTATTTTGGCGAGGTTTGCGATATTTTTTTTGCGATTATAAATGCTCTTTCCTCTTCCCCCGTAAGTGTTTCTATCTGTACGGTGGGTTTTTCGCACCCGAGTACCTTATACGCGTTTTGCGCACTTTCTGCTTCACTTGCCGCCGCGGCCCCTTTCATCGCAACAAAAGTTCCGCCTTTTTTTACAAACGGCACACAGTATTCACAAAGCACCGGCAAATTTGCAACCGCGCGTGCCGTTGCTATATCAAATTTTTCCCGATACTTTTTGTCCTGCCCTAAACTTTCCGCCCTTGAGTGAACAAGGTCTGCTGTAAGATTTAGTTTACATAATACTTCGCTTAAAAAGGTGAGCCGCTTGTTAAGACCGTCAAGCAACGTAAGGTTTATATCAGGCCGCGCGATTTTAAGCACCATTCCCGGAAATCCTGCCCCCGTTCCTACGTCTATCACCGATGCGTTTTTCGGTATGTCTACCGCCTTTAAAAAGAGCAAGCAGTCATAAAAATGCTTGTACAAAATACCGTCTGGATCGGTTATCGCGGTAAGGTTTATCTTCTCGTTCCACTCTATAAGCATATTGCCGTAAAGGTTAAGTTTTTCGCAAATGTCCTCGGTTAACATAAAGCCAAAATTTTCGCACTGCGGCTTTATTTTTTCAAAATCAAACTTTTGCATATTTTACTCCGTTTTAAGATTTATCAGCAGCACCGATATATCGGCAGGGCTAACCCCCGATATTCTTGATGCCTGACCTATACTTGCAGGTCGCACCTTGTTAAGTTTTTCTTTTGCTTCAAGCCGCAGTCCGTAAATCTTATCATAGTCAATATCTTCGGGTATCTTTTTGTTTTCAAGACGTAACATTTCAGCTATCTGCGCGTTTTGCCTTAAAATATACCCCTCATATTTTATTTCGGTTTCAACCTTTTCACAAACGGCAAAGGGTAAACTCGGACGTTCTTTATCAAACGGCGCAAGGTCACAGTACTTTACTTGCGGACGTTTTATAAGGTCGGCAAGACGAACACCCGTAGTAAGCGGTGCGGTGCCTAATCTCTCAAGGAGTTCGTTAAGTTCTTTTGAGGGTGCCAAAAAGGTGGTATTCACCCTTTTTATTTCCTTTTCTTTTAAGTCGCGCCTTTT
>JAKSQL010000127.1 GCA_024404125.1 Clostridia bacterium | reverse complement strand
CCGTTATTCGTGACGGCGTTCAGAGAGAGATTTATTCAAGTGAACTTGTACCCGGCGATATAGTTCTGCTAAAAGAGGGCGATTATATATGTGCCGATGCAAGAATTATCGAATCACGCGGTTTTCGTTGTAACGAACTTTTCTTTACGGGCGAAAATATTCCCGTTGATAAGGACGAAAATGCCGTTTGCGAAGATATTACCGACGTTACCGCAAGAAAAAATATGGTATTTTGCGGATGCAGTGTTGTTTGCGGTACTGCTAAAGCGGTGGTTGTAGGTACGGGACTTGAAACCGAAAACGGTCATAACGAAACCTTAACCGAGCAAATGGGCGAAAATGCACTTCCTATTGAAGACCGCCTCAAAAAAACCGGCAAAATTGTAAACACAGTAATCTTAATAGTATGTATTTTAGTTTTTGCGGTACAGTTTATCATCAATTTCAGAACGAATAATTTTGCTCAAAATACCGTTAGCGCGCTTATGAATTCGATTGCATTGGCGGTTGCCGCAATACCCGAAAGTTTGCCTATTATATCTGCCGTTGTTATAGCACTCGGCATTCAGCGTATTGCTTTTGATAACGTAATTATCAAAAAGGTAAAAGCAATAGAGTTGCTTGGGAAAACTAACGTTATCTGTACCGATAAAACGGGTATAATTACAAGCAACGATATGTCACTGACAACAATATTTAACGGTAATGATACCGTAACGCTTGACGGCGGTGAAATTTCCGAAAGAAATGCGATGACAATTCGTCTTGCTACTATATGCTCTACCCTCCAAAACGATTCTACTGAAGATGCAATTAAGTCGGCTTGTCTTAAATACAACGGCACCACGATAGAAGAACTTGAACAAATTTATCCGCGACTTTGCACAATACCCTTTGACCCTGAAAGAAAAATGATGACAAGTGTTAATATGTTTAACGGTAACTGTCTTGCCATTGTAAAAGGCGCCGCGGAAATGGTTGCCGAAAAATGTTCCGATGAAGAACGGGAAAAGATACTTAATGCAAACGAAGAACTCACCTCAAAGGGACTGAGAGTTGTTGCAATAGCAATTAAAAAATTGCCCGAGTTACCGGCAAATCCAAACCCCGAAGAAATTGAAAACAATTTACTGTTTGTGGGACTTTTAGGTCTTTATGACCCTCCGAGAGACCGCTAGGTGGAGAGTAATTACATATGCGAAAAGACAAGGATCCGCCCTGGTATGATTACGGGCGATAATATTGTTACCGCAAAAGCCGTTGCAAGAAGAATAGGTATCTTAAAAGACGATACTATGGCGATAAACGGTGACGAACTTGCCGCTTTAAGTGATGAAGAACTCGCCGCAAACATTACTAACTATTCGGTATTTGCCCGTGTTTCTCCCGACGATAAGGTAAGAATAATCAAAGCATGGCAGTCTTTAGGTCAAAAGGTTACTATTACGGGTGACAGTATAAAAGATTCCGATGCTTTAAGCATTGCAGATATTGGTTGTGTTCTCGGCGATAACGGTGCCGAAATTGCAAAAGGTAACGCCGATGTTATTATCAGTAATCACAGTTATATGTCGATAGTTAACGCTATTAAAGACAGTCGCGGAATTTTTGAAAACATACAAAAAGCGGTTAAATATCTGCTTAGTTGCAATATTTCGGAACTGATTTTATATTTTGCAGGACTGCTGATTTTCAAAATGCCGCCGTTACTTAGCGTACAACTGCTTTGGATAAACCTTTTAACCGACAGTACTCCCGCATTATCTCTTTGTACCGAAAAAGCCGAAGCGGACGTTATGGATAAACCGCCTACTGCTTTAAAAGGCAAAATTTTTGATAAAGAAACATTTTTCTTTATATTCCTCGAAGCATTGTTTATGTCGGCAATTGCGCTTATTTCGTACAATTTGGGAGTAAGTAAAGCAGTAGGTCAAACAATGACGTTTCTTACTTTAGGACTTATACAAATTCTGCATTCTTACAATATTAAATCCCGCCACTCGCTGTTTAAGACCGATTTTAAATCAAACAAATTTATGAATTACTCTTCGATACTCATAGTTTTCATAATTATGTTCTTATCCCTTACCCCCGCGGGCGCGGTATTCGGTCTTACAATTCTTACGGCAAAACAGTTCTTTACGGCAGTAGGACTCGCACTTACAATTCTTCCCTATTGCGAAATTATTAAACTGTTTATAAAAAGATAATCCTTAAATCTAATTAACAAAAAGCGCACCTATAAAATTTATAGGTGCGCTTTTATATTTATTGTCTAATCAATATATTCTTTTCCGCCGATAATTACATTTTTAATATTAAAATTACCGTCTATCAAAAGTAAATCGGCATCGTACCCTACCGCAATTTTGCCTTTATTGATTTTAAGCATTTCTGCAGGGGTTGCGGTTGCCATTCTTACTGCATCGTCAAACGGTATACCGAATTCAACCGCTTTTTTAACACAGTCAAGTAAAGTTGCGGTGCTGCCGGCTATGATACCGTCAGCAAGTCTTGCTTCGTTATTTCTTAAAATAACCTTAAGTCCTCCCGAGTCATATTCACCGTCAGGAAGTCCCGCGGGTTTAATACTGTCACTGATAAGGGTTAATCTATCGGCACCGAAAAGTTTATAAAGTGCCAATACCATCGGTTTTGAAACGTGAAACCCGTCACAAATGAGTTGAGCGTAGATATGATTTTCAAAACCCGCACCGATAGGACCCGCATTTCTGTGATGAAGCGGTGCCATTGCATTAAAGGTATGTGTAAGACAGTTCGCCCCCGCTTTTATTGCCGCTGTTGCGGTATCATAATCACAGTCGGTATGTCCGATGGATACAACAACCTTGTCACATATATCCTTAATAAATTCAACAGCACCGTTAAGTTCGGGGGCTATTGTTATCATTTTTACATTTTTAAACTGTGAAAATTCTTTTAAATTCGGGTCTTTTATATACTTTTCATTTTGCGCACCTTTATATTTTTTTGAAATATAAGGCCCCGCAAAGTGCAAGCCACAAATATTTGCGCCGTTAAAGTCGGTTTTTGCGTTTGTGACTTTGAGTAAATCCTCATAACTCATAGTCATGGTGGTGGGCAAAAACGATGTTGTTCCGTGCTTTGCATAATATTTGCACATTGGCTCAAAATCGGCATCCATAGTATCAACACCGACACAACCGTGAGTATGTACGTCAATAAGTCCGGGTATTACTTTTAAGCCCGCAGCATCAATATCACCGGTCAATTTTTCTTTTGTTATATTTTTAATCTTGCCGTCTGATATTATAATGTTTAATTTTTCGTTGTTAATAATTGCATTGTTAATTACCATTATTTAGTTCACCAAGTTTTTTTATTATCGTAATGTGTAATAATATCTGTTTTCATTTCGTATTATCCTTTGCGGTATTAA
>JAKSQL010000126.1 GCA_024404125.1 Clostridia bacterium | reverse complement strand
AACTGCGGAAAAAAGTTAAGGAGGGTGAGAAATAATGCAAATCTGCTCCGGAATGGATAAGGGCAAAGTAAGGGCTACGAATCAGGACGCCTTTAAAACCGAGATGCTTGACGGCAATACGTGTCTTGCGGTAGTGTGTGACGGTATGGGCGGAGCAAACGCCGGAAACGTTGCAAGCAGTACTGCGGTAAAATCAATAGTAAGATACGTAAGCAATTCGTACCGAAAAGATTTTGACGGTTTTAAGATTTCGGATTTACTGAAAAATGCCGTAATATCGGCTAACATCGAACTTTACGGAATGTCTGTTTCAAACCCCTCATATAAGGGTATGGGTACTACCGTTGTAGCGGCTATAATAAAGGATAATGTCGCGTATATATGCAACGTAGGCGATTCGCGGGCGTATCTTGTAAACGGTGAACTCACTCAAATCACCAAAGACCATTCGGTAGTGCAGTCGCTTATCGAGAGCGGTAAGTTAACTGCCGAACAAGCGAGAGTTCATCCCGATAAAAATGTTATTACCAAAGCACTTGGGGTTGATGAAAACATTTTACCCGATAATTTTGTGCAAGAACTTTGCTTAGGCGATACGATTCTTATTTGTACTGACGGTCTTACAAATTATGTAGAACCTGAAGATATATTGAAAATCTTAAAGAAAAATGAAGTTAAAAAGGTTGCCGATACACTTATTGATACGGCTAATTCTAACGGCGGCGGCGACAATATCACCGTTGTCACCGTTACTGTGTAAGAAAGGATAAACTTTATGGAAGACAGATTTTTAGGCAAGCGCCTTGACGGACGGTATGAAATCAGAGAGATTATCGGCGTAGGCGGTATGGCAGTAGTATACAAAGCATACGATAATGTTGAGGACAGAATAGTAGCGATAAAGATACTTAAAGACGAATTCGTTTCAAACGAGGAGTTTATCCGTCGTTTTAAGAACGAGTCAAAGGCAATAGCGGTACTTTCTCACCCCAATATCGTAAAGGTTTACGATGTAAGTTTCGGTGACCTTATTCAGTATATTGTTATGGAGTATATTGACGGTATTACCCTTAAAGAGTATATCGAGCGGCAGGGAAGTTTAAGATGGCAGGACGCGCTTTACTTTACCGTTCAGATACTTAAAGGTCTGCAACACGCTCACGATAAGGGAATAGTTCACCGTGACGTTAAACCGCAAAATATTATTGTTCTGTCGGACGGTACCATTAAAGTGACCGATTTCGGCATAGCAAGATTTGCAAGAAGTGAGCAACGTACTATTACCGATAAAGCAATAGGTTCGGTACACTATATAAGTCCCGAGCAGGCAAAGGGTGAAAAGACAGACGAAAAGGCGGATATATACTCGGTAGGCGTTATGCTTTACGAAATGCTTACCGGCGCCCTTCCTTTTGAGGCGGACAGTGCCGTTTCGGTAGCCATAATGCAACTTCAGCGCGAGCCGAAGAAACCCTCTGAGATAAACCCCTCTATACCGCTCGGACTTGAGCAAATCACAATGCACGCAATGCAAAAGAGCACCGACCGCAGATATCAGTCGGCGGCGGAAATGCTTTGCGACCTTGAGGTTTTCAGAAAAGACCCTACCGAAACGTTTGATTATAATTATTTTGTTGATAATTCACCCACAAAATACGTTGATAACAGTATAGTTTCGGCAACTCCCGCTTCGCTTACTATGAACGGCGAAAATGAAAATGTTGAGGAGCAGGCGCAGGAAACCAAAACAAAAAATGCTACCATTCCCATTCTTGCGGGTATCGCCGCTACTTTCGTAGTGGTAATAGCGGTAGTTATTGCCATAGTAATCAAAAGTTTTTCCGGCTCAACCGGCAAGGAAATTTCATGTCCCGATTTTGTAGGTAAAACCGTTGAGGAAATAGAGCAGATGGACGAATACAAAGATAAAGTATTCGAAATAAAATTTGAGTTTGAACTCAACGACGAATATGAGCGCAACACCGTATTTAAGCAAGAGCCGTTAAAGGATAAGAAGATTAAAAAAGGCGCAAAGATAATCCTTTATACAAGTTCAGGTAAATCAACCGTAAATGTTCCCGATGTATACGGTCAGAAACTTGCATTTGCCGAAACCGAACTTAAAGCGGCGGGCTTTGAAACCGAGATAATTGAGGTAGATGACGAATCGGTAGACGAGGGACTTGTTGCCTACACCGACCCACCGAAGACCTCAGCGCAAGCACCCGGAACTAAAGTAAAGGTATACGTAAGCGGCGGTCAGTCCAAGCAGGTAGACGTACCTAACGTAGTAGGTCTTACCGAAGAGCAGGCAAAAGCCGACCTTACCGAAAAGGGACTTAATGTAAAGGTTGAAAAGCGTGACCTTACGGCAGATGAAAAATCCTTTAAAGCAGGTTACGTTATTTCGCAAACCCCCGATTCTTCGCAATCGGTAGCAAAGGGCACCGCGGTTACAATTTATGTAAGTACGGGTGTTGTAAACTACAATTATGACCTTAAAATAGATATGACTGATGATATTAAAGAAATCCGCGATTTTGTAGGTAACGGCAAGATATCTTTGTGGGTTGACGGTAAACTTATCAAAGAAAGTGAAGAACTTGATTTCTCAAAGTCAAGTTATACCTTTAAGGGACTTTCGGCAACCGATAAGGATATAACTGTTGTAGTTAAAATTAACAAGCGGAATTATCAGGAAATTTTTGTAGATGCTTCAACCGGCAGATACACCGTATTGTACGAGTATGAAGAGTGGGATACGGCCGACTGATAATATGCAGGGAGTAATAATAAAAGCGGTATCTTCGTTTTACTATGTTGATACCTGTGAAAATATTATAGAGTGCAAAGCAAGGGGAAATTTTCGCAAAGCGGGAATTTCCCCCGTTGTCGGTGATAGAGTAAACAAAACTTTAAGCGATAGTTTGCACGGCGTTATTGAAAGTATAAAAGAGCGAAAGAACTGTCTTTCAAGACCTCTTATAGCGAATATAGATAAACTGTTTATAGTATCCGCTTACAGCGTGCCTAAACCCGATACGCTTATGATAGACCGTATTGCCGCTATTTCCGAGTATAACAAAATAGAGCCGGTAATAGTATTTAATAAAAGCGATATGGGTGACTTTGAAAAACTTTATACCGTCTATCGTAACGCGGGCTTTGAAACCTATGTTGTTTCGGCAAAAACGGGTGAGGGTATTGAAAGTATAAAGAAAAGCGCAAAGGGTAAAATCTGCGCTTTTGCGGGTAATTCGGGTGTAGGTAAGTCGAGCATACTCAACTGCGTTTTCGGTGACCTTTCACTTAAGACGAATGAGGTGAGCGAGAAACTCGGCAGGGGTAGACACACCACCCGCCATACTCAACTTTTCAAGCAAAAAGACGGCGGATATATAGCCGATACGCCGGGCTTTTCTTCGCTTGATACTTCTTGCTATAATTATGACTTTAAAGAAAAACTGCCCTACTGTTTCAGGGATTTTGAG
>JAKSQL010000125.1 GCA_024404125.1 Clostridia bacterium | reverse complement strand
CCTACCTCGTACGGCTTGCTTTCATAGGTTGCAGCAACATAATTTTTAACCCTTAAGGTTGTAACGGCTCTTGCAATAATACTGCCGTTAAAAGCGGCAAATCCGCAGTATAAAAGACCTATAATCACCGCCGCAATAATGCTTAAAACAATTATGCGCTTTGTTTTCCGTTTCATAAAATCCGCCTCTCAAAAATTATTTTACAGTTATATTATAACAGTCAATTTAAAGATTTGTCAACAACCCGTATTACATTGAAAAAATTAAAAAAGCAACCGAAACTTTAATTTCGGTTGCTTTTTGTTATGTACAATTAGAAAAGTCCCGTAATCTTGCCGCTTTCGTCAACGTCAATTTTCTCTGCGGCGGGAACTTTGGGAAGTCCCGGCATTGTCATAATATCACCGGTAAGAACTACTACAAATCCCGCACCTGCGGAAACCTTAACTTTTCTTACCGTAACGTTAAAGTCCTCGGGAGCACCGAGTTTTGTCGGGTCATCGGAAAAACTGTACTGTGTTTTGGCAATACAAATCGGAAGTTTATCAAATCCGAGTTTTGTAAGGGTTTCTATCTGTTTACGCGCCTCGGGGGTAATGTGAATACCCTTTCCACCGTAAATCTTTTTAACTACCGCAAGAATTTTTTCCTCTATCGTACCGTCAAGTTCATAAGAGAAGGTAAAGTCGCCCTTTTCCTCTTCGCAAAGACGTACAACCTCTCTCGCAAGTGCCTCGCCGCCTTTACCGCCGTCTGCCCAAACGGTAGAAAGTACGGTATTAACACCGAGTTCTTTACACTTTTTGATAATAAAATCAATTTCGTTATCGGTATCGGTCGGGAAACGGTTTACCGCCACAACGCAGGGCAGTTTATAAACATTCTTGATGTTTGATACGTGCCTTAAAAGGTTTGGTATTCCCTTTTCAAGCGCCGTAAGGTCTTCGGTATCAAGTTGCTTTTTATCAAGTCCGCCGTGCATTTTAAGTGCTCTTACGGTTGCTACCATTACCACAGCATCGGGAGTAAGAGATGCCATACGGCATTTAATATCCAAGAATTTCTCGGCGCCCAAATCCGCACCGAATCCTGCTTCGGTAATGGTGTAATCGCCCATTTTAAGTGCCATACGGGTTGCCATAACGCTATTGCAACCGTGTGCAATATTTGCAAACGGTCCGCCGTGAACAAATGCGGGCGTACCCTCAAGAGTTTGAACAAGGTTCGGCTTAATCGCGTCCTTTAAAAGTGCGGTCATAGCGCCGACTGCCTTAATATCTCCCGCAGTTACGGGTTTACCGTCAAAAGTATAGGCAACAACTATTCTCGATAGACGTTCTTTAAGGTCGGTAATTGAACTTGCAAGGCAGAAAACCGCCATAATCTCGCTCGCAACGGTTATATCAAAACCGTCCTCCCTCGGAGTACCGTTTACCTTACCGCCAAGACCGTCCACAACAAAGCGGAGTTGACGGTCATTCATATCAACACAACGTTTCCAGGTAACGCTCTTTACATCAATACCAAGTTGATTTCCCTGCTGAATATGGTTATCGAGCATAGCGGCAAGCAAGTTATTCGCGGCACCTATTGCGTGAAAATCGCCCGTAAAATGCAGATTTATATCTTCCATAGGCACTACCTGCGCGTATCCGCCGCCTGCGGCACCGCCCTTTACACCGAAAACAGGTCCTAAAGACGGCTCGCGAAGTGCAACAGTTACGTCTTTACCTATTCTTTTAAGACCGTCCGCAAGACCTATTGTGGTAGTGGTTTTACCCTCACCTGCGGGGGTTGGGGTAATTGCGGTGACAAGTACCAACTTACCGTCCTTCTTATCGGTTTCTCTGATAAGCGCGGGGTCTACCTTTGCTTTGTATTTGCCATACTGTTCAAGATACTTTTCGTCAACGTGCGCACGTTTTGCAATTTCGGTAATAGGAAGCATTTCGCATTCCTGCGCAATTTCAATATCGCTTTTGTAACCCATAACCATTCCCCTTTTATTCATTATTTTTGCCTACCGAATTTATTACGGGAAGCAACATTCCGCCTACTGTATTACCTAAAATTACGGTAAGGATAAATACAAGTGAACGTAAGGAAATTACGTTTCCTACCGCAAAATAGAACATATCCGCAATAGAATGTTCAAAGCCCGAAAGAATAAATACGGGTATGCAAAAAAGTATTCCGACTATCCTCTTACTGTCACGGTAAATGCTTACCGCAAGATACATAAGTATTCCGCAAAAAATCGCTCTTATGAAGGTACTTAATATGTTTTGAGTAAGTTTCGCGTTACATATCACGTTGGCTTTTTTGGCAACATCGCTAAGTGCAAAATTTAAGACAATTCCGCAAAGTGCGGTAGATAAGAAGTTGCCTAAAAGTCCCAAAAAGAGTACCGAGAGTTCTTCCTTACCGTGCTTTTCGGGAATAAATCCTATTTTGCCGGTAAAAAGAGAATACCCTTTAATGCAAATGCAAAGCAGTGCCACCGAAAAAAGTATAGCGCCTATATATTTATTATCGCACGCTAAATATACCGTTCCGCCAATACTTATGAGTATCCCTGCACATATACCTGACATAACTTTTTTTACCATATCATCAAGTCCCAACAAAGTAAATTAAAAGGGTACGCTTAAGTTTTAAATGAAATTATCAGTCAAGCTCGATTACGTAGGGCAGTTTGCCGGATTTTTCGTCCCGCTTAGGAGGTGTATCGGATATTTCTATCTCAACGTCAGAAAGTCCCTGCTCGGCAAAAATCTGCTCGTATTTTTGCTTATATACTTTTTTGTTTTCGGCAAATTTTTCCTGATTTCTCATAAGAAGACGTATCTCAACCTTATACTGCCCATGCCTTACGGCTTGTACCGAGGTGACGTTAAGATAATCTACACCCATTGAAATATTATCAAAGGTTACCATAATCTTTTTGCCGTCTCGCTCAAAGTTAAGGGAAGGCGGTGCCGTTCTGCCGAACACTTCAATCCAAGGCAAAGTCGAACCGCATTTGCACTTATCTCGGTGAATTATCACCCTATCGGTAACTTCGTAACGAATAAGCGGCATAACCTTGTTATTTAAGTCAGTAATGAGTATCTTATCGGAAATCTCACCGTCTTTTACGGGATTACCGTCTTTATCAACCGCCTCAATTATTACGTTATCCTCATAAAAATGCATATGACCAAAGTCACAGTCAGAAGCAATATGTCCCGTTTCGGTAGAACTGTAAATTGAGTATACTTTACAACCGAAAACGTCTTCAAAACTCTTTCGCATATCACTCGGAAGATTTTCCGCGGTAGAACATATACGTTTAAGATTAAGTTTCAAATTGCCTTGTGACTGCTCATAAGCAAGTATACCGAGTGTACTCGGATAAGTTTGCATTTGTTTCGGATTCACATCATTAAGGTCTTTTACAATATCCGCGGTAGGTTTAAGAGAGTCTACATAATTGAAATAATTGTTCTTCTGCCCTCTTAACATAACGTTGCCGAAATAAAATCCGTTATCGGTAGT
>JAKSQL010000124.1 GCA_024404125.1 Clostridia bacterium | reverse complement strand
TACTCACAAGGTTGAGAACTGTATAGTAGTTCCGAAATCATATATAAGCAGGTCTGACCGTGTTTTGATTGTTGACGATTTTCTTGCTAACGGACAAGCGTTTGAGGGACTTATAGACATAGTAAATCAAGCGTCTGCAACGGTTGTAGGTCTTACGGCTGCCGTAGAAAAAGGTTTTCAGGGCGGCGGCGATAAATTAAGGGAAGCAGGTTTTAGGGTTGAGTCGCTCGCTGTTATAGATGCGATGTCACCCGAAAAAATAGTTTTCCGCAATAATTAGTATGTAATTAAATTTACAAAAAATTTTTCAGGGGGAACCGAAAATGAAAAAAATTCTTGCATTACTTCTTGCAGGTGTGATGATATTTGCACTTGCCGCTTGTGGTGAATCTACAGGCAAAAAAGCCGAAAAATTGGGTGTAGGCGAAGATATTCTTCCCAGAGAAGAACTTACTTCCGATGTTGTCGTTCCGGACGATTTCAAAATGGGACTTATTTGTCTCCACGATGAAAACTCAACTTACGATAACAACTTTATCCAAGGTATGAAAGCAGCAGCAAAGGCACTTAAACTTAAAGATGACCAACTTATCATCATCACCGGTATCGGCGAAGATAACACTTGCTACGATACAGCGGTTGACCTTGCTAAAAACAAAGGTTGTAAAGCAATATTCGCAGATTCTTTCGGTCACGAGTCATTTATGATTCAGGCAGCAAAAGAGTTTCCCAATGTTCAGTTTGCACACGCAACCGGTACTTCTTCAAAATTTGTAAATCTTCCCAACTATCACAATGCATTTGCTTCTATTTATGAGGGCCGTTATCTTGCAGGTATCACCGCAGGTATGAAACTCAACGAAATGATAGATGCAGGCAAAATCACAAAAGAGCAGGCAATTATCGGTTATGTAGGCGCATTCACCTATGCAGAAGTTATTTCGGGTATGACCTCTTTCTTCTTAGGCGCACGTTCTGTATGCCCGAGTGCTACTATGAAGGTTCGTTACACAGGTTCTTGGTATGATCAGGCAAAAGAGCAGGAAGCTGCTACCGCACTTATTGAAAACGATAAATGCGTACTTATCAGTCAGCACGCTGACTCTTTGGGCGCTCCTACCGCTTGTGAACTTGCAGGCGTTCCGAACGTTTCTTACAACGGTTCAACATATTCAGCAGGCGAAAACACCTTCCTTGTTTCTTCCGCTATTAACTGGGCACCTTTCTTCAAATATATGATGGAATGTGTAATCAAGGGCGAAACAATGGTAACCGATTACTGTGGCGATATTTCAACTAACTCGGTTGTTCTTTCAGGCCTTAATAACGATGTTGTTGCCAAAGGCACTGAAGATAAACTTAAAGAGACCATTGAGCAGTTTAAGGCAGGTACACTCCACGTATTCTCAACTGATACCTGGACTTTGGAAGGCAAGAAACTCGAAGAGTACAAAGCTGACGTTGACGGTGACTTCACCGGCGAAACCAACGTAATTCACGACGGCTATTTCGATGAATCCAATGCAGAACAGTTCCGTTCGGCTCCTTACTTTGACATTATTATCGACGGCGTTACAAATATGAACACCAATTTCGGTGACTGATTTTTAACCTAAGTCGGCACGTTTTCACAAGGGAGATATTATTTCTCCCTTGTGTTGTTTTGGTATATAGGAATATTAAGTAAACATATTTTTAGGAGGGCAATTAAGTGAATGCTCTTGAACTGAAAAACATAACCAAAAGGTTTGGCTCAATAGTCGCCAATAAGAACGTTGACCTTACGGTTGAAAAAGGTGAAATTTTAGCCGTTTTAGGTGAAAACGGAAGCGGTAAAACCACCCTTATGAATATGATTTCGGGAATTTACCATCCCGATGAAGGCAAGATTTATATTGACGGCCATGAGGTTAATATAAACTCACCTAACGATGCCTTTGATTACAAAATAGGTATGATACATCAGCATTTCAAACTTGTTGATGTATTTTCTGCTACCGAGAATATAATTTTAGGTCTTGAAAACGAAAAGAAATACAGTGTTAAGTCATCGGAAGAAAAAATACGTTTAATAAGCGAACAGTACGGTTTTGAAATCGATCCTGCAAAGAAGATATACGAAATGTCGGTATCGGAAAAACAAACCGTTGAAATAATAAAAGTTTTATATAGGGGAGCGGATATTCTTATACTCGACGAGCCGACCGCAGTTTTAACTCCTCAGGAAACGCAAAAACTTTTTGCGATTTTAAGGAGAATGAAAGAAGACGGCAAGTCGATTATAATAATCACGCACAAACTCCACGAGGTACTTTCTATTTCGGATAGGGTTTCGGTACTGAGAAAAGGCGAATACATAGGTACCGTAAATACTGCCGATACCAATGAGAAAGACCTTACCGAAATGATGGTAGGCAAAAAGGTAACTCTCAATATCGAGCGCACAAAGCCCGAAAATCCGACCGACCGTCTTGTTGTTAAAAATGTTACCTGCTTAAATCATGACGGTATAAAGCAACTTGATAATATTTCTTTCACCGCAAAATCAGGCGAAATACTCGGTATAGCGGGTATTGCCGGAAGCGGTCAACGTGAGTTGCTTGAAGCCATAGCGGGACTCCAACACCTCGAATCAGGTGAAATTTACTATAACAATCCCAAGAACGGCAAAGAGGAAAATCTTCGCGACAAAACACCGCTTCAAATAAGAGAACTCGGTGTTCGTTTGTCTTTTGTCCCCGAGGACAGACTCGGTATGGGACTTGTGGGCAATATGGATATTATTGATAATATGATGCTCAGAAGTTACAGAAAAGGCAAAACGGTATTTTTGGAGCGCAAGAAACCAAAATCCCTTGCCGAAAAAATAATAAACGATTTAGAGGTTGCAACTCCGAGTGCCACAACCCCCGTAAGACGTCTTTCGGGAGGTAACGTACAAAAGGTACTCGTAGGCAGAGAAATTGCCGCGTCACCTACAGTGCTTATGGCGGCATACCCCGTAAGAGGTCTTGATATAAATTCTTCTTATATGATTTATAACCTTTTAAACGAGCAAAAGAAAAAGGGTGTTGCCGTAATCTTCGTAGGTGAGGATTTGGACGTTTTACTTGAGCTTTGCGATAAAATAATGGTAGTAAATTCGGGTAAAATAACCGGCATTGTTGATGCCGCAAGTGTCACTAAAGAAGAGGTTGGCCTTTTAATGACAAAGTCCGAGGGGGTAAATTATGATGCTTAAAAAACAAAAAAATCACGAGCCCCTTATTTACATTACCAAAAGGGCGGTAATGCCGTTTAAAAACAGAGTTTTAATCCGCGCGGTTGCAATAATATTTGCAATTTTGGTATGCAGTGTTGTAACTAAAGTACTTACGGGCGATAACCCCGTTTCGATTTTCACCACCATTTTCCACGGTGCTTTCGGAAAGGGCAGAACGTTGGTTACCATTCACGATATCGCAATTTTGCTCGGTATCTCTTTGGCGGTAACTCCGGCATTTAAGATGAAATTCTGGAACACCGGTGCGGAAGGTCAGGTACTTATCAGCTGTCTTTCAACGGCGGTTGTAATGTTTACCTTGGGCGGCAAGGTATCAAACGTACTTTTGATAATCATCATGGCGGCAGCGGCAATACTTTCAGGTGT
>JAKSQL010000123.1 GCA_024404125.1 Clostridia bacterium | reverse complement strand
GGAAATACTTGGTTCTCATTCTATGCACACTTGCGGAGAAAAAGGCATCGATATGATGCTTGTCCGCCACGAATACCACCGGTTTCCAAGTGCTGCCCGAAGTGGTCATAACCTTATACTTGCCGAGAAAACTGTTATCAAGATTTTTTAAATCCGAAATAAACTCGTTTGCCTTGTTTAAAGTGACGTTTTTATCAGTTACGATATCATCGAAATTATCCATTACAGTCTTTTTATCAATGCAGGGTAACTTACTCAAACTGTCCAAATTATCAATATCAATGTCTTTATATAATTTCGCGTAAAATTTACTGTTGTTTTTAGCATAACTTATGATTTTGCGAAGTTTTCTGTCCCTTATACGCTTTTGCATATTAGCAGATAAAAAAGGAAACGCGGTCACTTTTATAAAAGTAATAACATTAACCATTTTTATTTTACCTCATTTTTATGTTCGCCCTTATAAAAAAAGTTTTTGCAATGGCTTTCTTCCTATAATGAAAAGCAAAATGAATACCGCCGCGGCACAAAACAGGCAGACGTAAAAATTCACCCATTTAAGCAACATCAAACCTGAAAGCACACCGCCTAAAAGGTCCCCGCAAAGAAGACCGAAATTTGCGAAAGTGGAAAACATACCGTTGTAACGGCCTTTTTGACCGTCCGGCAAAATTGCCATAGTGGCGGAAGACTGGAAGTTATACGAAACCGAGTCCGAAATGCCGGCCCAATACTGCAATATAAATATCGCAAGTATCGGTAAAAACAAGGTTGCCATATTAAGTGCGGCGAATAAAAGCATACCAATAGCCGTAAATAAATACCGTCTTTTCTTGCTTACCGTGATGAAATACAAAACAAATCCGCCCATAAATCTGCCCGAGAGACTTGCCCCCATAGCAAACATATATAGGTATTCGCCGTTAGCATAGGTGTTTCTGAAATGCGGCAAAAGTATTGAGTTTTGCATACCCGCTATAATATATACAAAAATATAGGATATCAGTATTATCAAAAGTGCTTTGTTTGTATTAACAAGCGTAATGCCCTCTTTAAAGTCACTTACGTATCTTTTAATTCCGCCGCTTCTTTCGGTGTCTTTATATTCCTCTTTTACCTTAATAAATACTTCGGTTGTAGCCGCAACGGCAAATGTTATCGCGCCGAAAAGGAAAATCGGTTTTGTAGACGGAAAAGAACGGTAAAAGAAGGTAGCAACCGGTATCATAACATAGGAAATAGTCTCGATTATACTGAAAACCGAATATGCCTTGGTAAGATTCTTTTCGTGTACAAGCATAGGAAACATACTTCTGAATGCCACACGGTAAATACTGTCAATCGTAGCAACTATAACGGTTACGGCGGCTATTATGCCGTAACCGAAAAATTTGGTATCAATCAGCAAAAATATACAAAAATATAAACTTGCGGAAATAAAGTCAAGCGTGTAAATGGTTTTTCGCCTTGAAAACCTATCAAGATACGGGCCTGACAGTATAGGTACGATTATCTTTACCGCGTCATATAAGAAAAGAAACAAACTGTAAAAGAGTATTGAATTTGAGTAGTCAAGCACTAAAAGTCCCAAAATAAAGAACATCGTATATGAGCCCATATAGGATATCGCGCTGCCTACCGTAAGTATGGTGTAATCTTTAGTCCATAGCGGTATACCCGTATCCGACTTAAACTTACCTAAAAGTTTATCAAGCATAAATTACACCGACCTTTCTTTGCTTATTTACAATTATGCACACTGCCGTATAGCAATGTGCAAAAAAATCATTTGTTTATATAATCATTGATAAAATCAACCGCTTGTGCAACACCGTTTTCGCTTGCCATAATCTCGGCGGCTTTTTGTGCCGCTTCCTTGTAAGTACCGTTATCACACAATTCGCAAATTGCCGCGCTTAAATTATCCGCAGTGAGTTGCTCTCTCGGTATCGGTGCGGGACCGTAACCGCTGTTATGAACGTTAGCGCCCCAGAAATTTTGGTCGGTACCGAAAGGTACTACCAAAATAGGTTTGCCTGCCTTTAAAGCGGAAGCGGTAGTTCCTGCGCCGCCGTGAATAACAACACCGCAAACCTGATTGAACAACCACTCGTGCGGTATAAATTCAACAAGGTGAACGTTATCGGGCAGGTCGTCAGCCGTAAAGCCAACCCAACCCGCTTGCAAAAGTATACGCTTTTTGCATTTCTTTGCGGCATCTATTATCACACTTTTAAGTTGCTCGGGGTTTTTATCGGTCATACTGCCAAAGCCGATAAATACGGGCTTTTCGCCTGCCGATAAAAAGTCCTCAAGTTCTTTATCGGGGGTATAATTGACCGTTTTGGAAGCATCGTTCCAATAGCCGATAAAGTGAGCGCTTTCAGGATAGTCTTTACTTTGCTTAAAGAGTACCGAGCCGCACGGGAAAAGCGCTTCTATCGGCTTGCCGTCTTGATGCTTTTTACCGATTTTGCTCATCTTTAAGCCGTATTCTTTCGCCCAATCATCAAATCCGCTTGTGAAAAGTTTAAGAGCGAAATATTTTGATACCCGATAGGATATCTTGTTATATACTTTGGTAAGTCCGAAAGGTAACCAAATTTTCGGCCAACCCACAGTGGGAAATTCGGGTGACGGAAGGTCGGGAATAAAATTAAACCTTACGTAAGGTATACCCATTGCCTCCGCAGGTATGGTAGCGGCAGATGCAGCGTAGAAATAAAGTAATATATCTGCGCCGTCAAGTGCTTTTAAAGTAGCCGCTCTGAAAGTGGGATTGCATTTTTTGAAATATGCCTTGAATGCTCCGAAAACGTTCATATTAAAACCGTTTTCATCAACCGAGCCAACGGCGGCTTTCATAAAATCGTCCACGCTTCCGCCCATATCGTAAAACTCAATACCGTTATCCTTACAGTCCTGCTCATATTTAGCGTGAGTAATAAGGCGAACGGTATGTCCGCCTTTTACAAGTTCACGTCCTAAAAACAAACAAGGTCTGAAATCGCCGTAAGAGCCGAGTGTGGCCATAGCAACTATCATAATATTTTCTCCCGATAAGGTATTAAAGTTTGCCCTTAATACAAGCTACGAGGTCACCGATGGTAGAAATACCGTCAATATCCTCTTGCGCAAAACTGATACCGTATTCGCTTTCAAGTTCGCCTAAAAGGGTGATGATATCAAAAGAATTCATCTGTAAATCTTTAATAATTTCGGTAGACTCGGTAATCTGGTCCTCCGGATAATCAACATAGTCTAAAAATTTTGATTTTACGCTTTCAAACATTATAGTGTCCTCCGTAATTAAATATTATTTTTAATAATCTCGTTAAGAGATTTTTCGGGATTGTTTATGCCCTCTTGTAACATACCGAGCATTGATTTGTGGAAACTCTTAAGCATTTCGGGTGTGAATACGTTCGGCTGATAATCGTAATTTGCAATCACGTTACCGTAACTGTCAACCGGCATAACGGTCAAATAAGACGGCTGTGCCGCACGACCGTTTGAAAGTCTGCGGAATTTAACCTTTATATCACCGTCAAGCGCAAAGTAGGGTTGATACGTAACACCTACACTGTGGAAAGTTTTACCCTGAGGCATATTAAATTTCTTTTGAGGAAGACCTATCATCATATTGGTC
>JAKSQL010000122.1 GCA_024404125.1 Clostridia bacterium | reverse complement strand
AATATTACAAGTTTACGGAGGATAAGTAAATGGAAAAAATCGAGAATAAGCAGTTGGCTTATGAAGAACCCTTGCTCGAAGTCGTTCACCTGACCGAAAAGGACATCATCACCATCAATGATTTTGAGAAGCAGTGCAGATACATCATCGACCGGCTTGTCCTCATCAATGAACATTGTCCGTGCCTTGTTGACGCATCCGACCAATAACCGATACTCAAAATCGTCCAGTACCAACCGCCTTTTGATTTCTTTCATAAGCAAAATCCTCCTTTGCGACACTATTGTATCTCAAAGGAGGATAAAAGAAAAATGTGCGATTTCATTTTCGCCGGAGTTTGAATATGTATGTCCGGTGCCGTAAACCATTGATTTTACTTTATTTTCACCAAGTCCGTTATGAACACTCCGACCAATTAAGGCACTCACACTTTTGTGTGGGTGCCTTAATTTTTTTGTATGATAGCTTCATTTGCGGACTCTTGACCCGAGAGGGTTTTGGCGACAAGAAAATATGCCTGTGGCGGCATATTTTCAGCCAAAAGCGGCGAAACGGGTACCGAAACTGTAAGTTTAGGTCGTTGAGCTATTAGTATGCAACTTGTTGCATACGGCAAGAGGACACAAGTCGGGGGCCCGTCACTCGTATTTTTTACAGTTTTATTTCTTTATTTAAGCAAAACGAGTAAATTATTTTTTCGCTTACTTTTTTTGAAAATATCTTTTCGCAAGCGCTCTCGTATATGCTTAACTGCTTTTGATACGCATTTATCAGGTCTTGCCCGTTTTCTACCCTATCGGTTTTGAAATCTACGAGTATTATATTTCCGTTTTCTTCAAAGCATAGGTCAACGGCGCCCTGTATCATAACCGGCTCATCTTTACAGTTAGCGTCAATGCCGCCCTCAAGGTTACCTGCTTTTACCTCGGTTAAAAATCTTAACTCCCTATGTACTTCCTTGCTCTCGGTAATGCGCTTAAAAAGGTCACTTTTTACAAAAGCGATAACGGCATTTCTATCTACTGCTTTTGCCTCGCTCTCGGTTATGTACTGCCACTCAAAAAGGCGCTCTATCTCACTTTCAACATCAACGTCTTTTTCAAGGGTAAGATACTGCATAACCTTATGAACGGCACTGCCTCTGCCTGCGGGAGTAAGACCGTTTTCAAGCATGAAATACGGAAGTAAAGTAAAGTTAAATCTTTCGCTTTCCGCCTTATTTGCAATATCCGAAACGGAAGACTTTGCTTTTATTGCGAACAAGTCCTTATACGGATAAACGTATTTTATATTCTCACTTGTCTTTTGCGAAAGCGATGTATCAGGAGTAAACTCTGCTTCGCTGCCATCGGTATTTAAAACAGTATTATGCGTATTTATTATCTTTATTTCCAAATCACAATTTGTATCTGCAACACAAATGCGTTTTTCACACAAAGCACGCAGTTTTTCGCCGCTTGGATGGATAAGTGCAGTAGCAATAATCCAATCAGACATAGCATACGTATTTCTTACCGAAGATGCGCTTATATACGGAAAATCGGCATTAAGTGAGTCTGCCGCCTTATTTAACGCCTTTTCTATCTCGTTTACCCTGCATACCAAAACAAGTTTATCAATGGCTCGTGTCATGGCAACATAAAGCAATCGCATACGTTCGGCGATATCGGACATTCGCGCTTCTTTTGCACAAAGACTGTGGCATATATGGTCTACCGTTTTATGTTCCTCATAATCACCGTGACGTATTCCTATACCGTATTTATCGGAAAGAATAACGTTTGATATATCGTCACTGCGGTTTAGCGGCGAAGAGAGATTTGCAACAATACATATAGGAAACTGCAAACCTTTTGATTTATGCATACTCATAATTCTTACACCGTCACCCGAAGAAACCGAGGTTTTTATACTCTTTTCGGGTAATGACGAAATGTAATTCAAAAACGGTAAAATACCGTCCTTCCCCATACTTACAAATGACTTTGCAATATTTTGAAGAGCCAATAAGTTGGCGCGTCTTACTCTGCCGCCCGGCATTGCGGAAACACAGTCAAGATAATTGGTGGTGTTAAAAAGATACGAAACGGTGCGGTCAAGAGAAAGCATAGTGCTTCTCATACGGTATTCTTTAAGGGTATTTAAAAAGTTTTGTGCCTTTTCGTTGCCGTTTTCGGCGGCATTGATAACGCAGGAAAAAAGTCTGCCCTTTCTTGTATTTATACGCATATTGGCCATTTCTTCGGCAGAAAATGAGAAAATGGGTGACATCATAACGGTTAAAAGTTCAACATCGTTTACGGGGTTATCTATAATTTTTAAAAGTGACGTAAACACTTTAATTTCTACCGTTTCAAAGAAATTTTCGCTGCTGTAATTTACGGGTATGCCGGATTTGTTAAGTTCGTCCGCTATAACGGGTGCCTTATCCGTAAGGGTAGACAAAAGTATAACTATATCCTTATAACTTGCCTTCCGCTCGCCTTCTTTATCGCTTACGGTCTGCCCCGATGCCATCATTTCGGAAATCGATTTTGCTATTGCTTTTGCCTCAAAGCGAATAGCGGAATTGCTTTCATCGTCATCGGCACTGTCGGCAATTATAAGTTCAGTCTTACAAAAAGGAGTATCTGCAAACTTTGATTTGCCGTTTAAGTATTCGTCACTGTCATAAACAAGGTTTCCTACCTGCCCCGAAAGAATATTTGAAAATACGAAATTTACGTAATCGCATATTTCTTTTCGACTTCTGAAGTTATCCGAAAGATACACCTTTTTAGGTTCACTCTCTTTTGCGGTATCACAGGGAATAAACATTTCTTTTTTGCGCAGGAAATTATCGGGGTTAGACCCTCTGAAGCCGTAAATACTCTGCTTTATATCACCTACAACAAAAAGGTTTTTCATATTGTTTGACAAAATATCGAATAATGTGTTTTGCAGGTCGTTTACATCCTGAAATTCGTCTACAAATACCTCTTCGTATTTTGAAATAAGTGACAATGCGGTATCGGTTAAATTTATCTTGCCGTCACTTATTTCGCACATAACATTAAGTGCAAACTGCTCTATATCCGCAAATGTAAAATAGTTTTGTTCTCTTTTGATTTCAAGCATTTTATCGCTGTATTTTTGCGTGATTTGAGTTAAGAGTTTTAAGGGCTTTTCATAGTTCTCAGTTGCATCTTTGACCGATAAAAAGTCGGTATAAAACAGTTCTTTAAGGTCTGATATCTTTCTCTTTAACTTTTCGTTAATGCTCTTGAAATATGTAGTATCGTTGTTTTTGCCTGACGGCATTCTCGGTATATCGGCACTGTTAAGCGCATTCCAGAAATCGTCCCAATTTTCCCTTTCGCAACACCTTAAAATTTCATCAAAAAGAAGTGATACCGTTTCGGCAAACGCTACGTATTTTTCGGTGCTGTTAGGCATTGCGCTTGCCTCATCTGCAAGATTTTCAATAAGAAGCGGCGCATCGTTTAATGTTTCTTTTGCGGTTTTAAATGCCTCTTTAAACCATATATGCTCATCGGAAAAGGGCACACTGTACGGAGCTATGAGAGTTCTGTAATATTCCTTTTCAAAAGGGCGGTTTTTTGCATTGTCATATATTTTTTTTACGGTATTGCACAATTTTTCATCATTGTTTT
>JAKSQL010000121.1 GCA_024404125.1 Clostridia bacterium | reverse complement strand
CTCAGTACGCATTTCTTGAATATATTTCCCTTCTTAAATTATTTATAATTCTTTTGATGAAAGTCTTTTAACTATATCATCGTGGATGGCAGACGGTACAAAACTGCTTATATCGCCGCCCATACTCGCTATCTGCCTCACCATGCTCGAACTTAAATACATATTTTCGGCACTCGTGGTAAGGAAGAGTGTTTCAACCTTTGGGTTGAGTTTTTTATTGGTAAGCGCCATTTGAAATTCGTACTCGAAATCAGACATGGCGCGTAAACCCTTGATAATCGCGCAGGCATTTTTAAACTGTGCATAATCGGCAAGTAAACCGTCATACAAATCAACCTCAACGTTTTTAAGGTTGCCTACGCATTTTAAAATCATATTTTTGCGTTCTTCTTTTGAAAAGGCACACTTTTTGTTCATATTGGTCATAACAACTATTATGACCTTATCAAACATTGCCGCTGCCCTTTGAATAATATCTATATGACCGTAAGTAATCGGGTCGAAACTACCGGGACATATCGCAATTTTTTCGCTCACTGTCCGTTATCTCCTTTTTGGTAAACGGTAACCACCGTATTTCCGTAGGTAAGATTTTTCACGGCTTTAAGACCGCTTATATTTTCAGGCAAACATAATTCTGAAGAATGTTCGCAAAGTATCTTACCGTAGTTGCTTAAAATATTCGCGATACCTTCTATCGCTTTTTCATAAACACCGCTTTTATAAGGCGGGTCTAAAAATACAATATCAAACTTTTCATTGCATCTTAAAAGAAAAGAAGAAAAGTCGCTTTTAAGTATCTTGGAGCAGTCCTCAAAACCGCAGGACAAAACGTTTTGCTTTATAACCTTAACCGAAGCATCTGCGGCATCAACAAAGGTGCAGGATAAAGCACCGCGGCTTAATGCTTCAATACCGAGTTGACCGCAACCCGCAAACAAATCAAGAACTTTTCTGCCCTCAATATCAAACTGTATGGAACTGAAAAGACCTTCTTTAACCTTTTCGGATGTCGGTCTTGCAATATCGTTTCCGGGAACGGTAACAAGCCGTCTGCCCCTGGCAGTACCTGTTATAACTCGCATATATTACGAAACTCCAATACGAATGAACACATAAATATCCATATTATTTATCTTATTATCACACTTTTATATACCTTTTGTCAATAGTTATTTTATAATTTAATATAAAAAATGAAAAAACACTTGATTTTTCCAAAACATTGTGGTATCATACTATAGCATTTTATTTCACCTTTTTCCCAAAGGTGGGTTTAATGCCGAAATTATCGACATTGAAGCGGGCGGTCCTCTGTATTATGGCAAGAACGTCTGATATTAGTCAGGGAGGAAATTTAATAATGGATGCAGTTAAAGAATTAACTCAGGAAATGCTCAAAGCAGATGCCCCCGAAATCGTTATCGGAAGCACTGTAAAGGTTCACGTAAGAATCAAAGAAGGCGAAAAAGAAAGAATTCAGATTTTTGAAGGAACGGTTATTGCAAAGAACAACAGCGGTATAGCTGAAACATTCACCGTTCGTCGTCTTTCTTATGGCGTAGGTGTTGAACGCGTATTCCCGGTTCATTCACCTATAGTTGCTAAGGTTGAAACCGTAAGAAACGGTAAAGTTCGCAGAGCAAAACTTTATTATCTTCGTGATAGAGTCGGCAAATCTGCAAAGGTTAAAGAACTTATCGGTTAATAACTATTGTAACGGAAAGGGGGACGAGGTATATACCTTGTCCCCTTGTTTTTTGAGATGAAAAGTGGTGTTAATTACGCAGGAGAATAATAATGAGCCGAATACCTCTAATGTTACCGAAGAAAAGGTACAGTCCGATTTTAAAAGTGACTTTTTTGATTGGATTGAGGTAATCGTATCCGCTATCGTGGTAGTGGTGATTTTATTTACGTTTATTTTGAGAGTGGCAACCATAGAGGGTCGCTCTATGCAAAACACATTATTTGACGGCGAAAAGGTTATTATATCCAACTTATTCTATGAGCCCAAAGCGGGAGATATAGTTGTAATTTCGCGTAATAAGGAGAATACCGTCGATTATTATTCGGAGTCTATCTCGCATTCAAAAATGCCGATAATAAAGCGCGTTATTGCTACCGAAGGTCAAACTGTGGATATTGACTTTGATAAAGGTAAGGTGTACGTTGATAATAAACTTGTGGACGATTCGTATACCAAAGAGGGCAGAACCAACCTTTGCTATAATGACGGTATTGAATTCCCGCTCATAGTAAAAGAGGGCTGTGTATTCGTACTTGGTGATAACCGTAACGATTCGCTCGACAGCCGTTCTTCTCAAATAGGTCAGGTAGATACCCGATATATTTTAGGAAGAGTTATAATAAGAATTTTTCCGTTTAACAAAATCGGAGGAGTAAATTGATGAACAATACGCAGAACATTCAATGGTTTCCGGGGCATATGGCGAAAACAAAGCGCCTTATTGCCGAACAGTTGAAACTGATTGATGCGGTTGTTGAAATAGTCGATGCAAGAATACCCGTCAGCAGTCGAAATCCCGACCTGACGGGTATTATTCAAAATAAACCGCATTTGATTTTACTTAATAAGTGTGATATGGCGGATATAGGCGCCACAAACGATTGGATTACATACTATAAATCAAAGAATATAACCGCAATAGCGGTTGACTGTAAGAGCGGTAAAGGTCTTAATACTTTTAAAGATACCGTAAAAACCGTACTGTCCGATAAACTTAAATCATATAAAGAAAAAGGTATGGTCGGCAAGCCGCTTCGGGTAATGGCGGTAGGTATACCGAATGTAGGTAAATCGTCATTTATTAACCGTATTGCAGGTAATAACAGAGCAAAGGTTGAAAACCGTCCCGGTGTTACAAAAGGTAATCAGTGGTTTAGTGTAGACAAAGAACTCGAATTGCTTGATACTCCGGGTGTTTTATGGCCTAAATTTGACGATGATACCGTAGGTGAACATCTTGCTTTTACGGGGGCAGTGAGTGACCGTATAATTGATACCGAGTTACTTGCCATGCGTCTTTTGGAGATACTTGTTGCCGATTATAAACAACTGCTTTTGGACCGTTACGGCAATTTTGAAATACACGAAGATGCTTACGATACGTTATGTGAAATCGGAAAAAAGCGCGGTATGATGATTAAAGGCGGCGAGGTTGATACCGAACGTGCGGCGAATATGCTGCTTGAAGAGTTCAGAAATTGCAAACTCGGCAAAATAACGCTTGAAAGGATAAAATAATGCCTGATTTTGAGTTAGAAGAGCGTTTTTATAACGAAGGATATAAATATGTGTGTGGGGTAGACGAAGCCGGCAGAGGTCCTCTTGCGGGCCCAGTATGCGCCGCGGCGGTAATACTGCCTAAAGGTCTGAATATAGAAGGTCTTAACGACTCTAAAAAACTGACCGAGAAAAAGCGCGAAGCACTTTACGGCGAGATAACAAGCAAAGCACTCTCGTATTCAATTTGCTACGGCACACTCAAGGAAATAGAAGAATACAATATTTTGCAGGCAACGTTTCTTGCTATGAACAGAGCAATAGAAAGTTTAAGTATTAAACCCGATTTTGCTTTGATAGACGGCAACCGTGTGCCAAAAAATATTAAAATACCCTGCGAAACCGTA
>JAKSQL010000120.1 GCA_024404125.1 Clostridia bacterium | reverse complement strand
ACGGTGAAATTCTTGATACGGCATCTGCGAGAATTTGTGCGGGATACACTGCAAGCGGATATTATTATGAGTTTGGTATCTTTAAGGATTCGAGCGGAGCATCCGGAATTCAACTTTACAAGCGCTCGGTTACGGGCGGTAAAATAAACGGTCAAACCTATTTAAGCAATACCGATATAAGTTTCAATAAGTTCTACAGTTTAAGTATTACACTTACTGCAAACAAAATAATTTGCAAACTTGACGGCAATACGGTGTTTGAGGTTACCGATAATGATGTTTCCGGTGACATTACCGGCTCTATAGCACTTAAAAATACCGGATCGCCTGCCGCGGCAGTACCGCCGGAAAGTTCAAAAACATATCTTTTTGCCTTTGATAAAAATCCGCATATAGAAGCCGATATTACATATTCGAGCGCTCGCAAATCTGATGCGAATTTCGGATTTATTATAAGAAATTCGCCTCAAACCGCTTATGTATATATCGGATACGATATAGCAGAGAAAAAGTGGTTTATCCGCGATAGCAGGTGTGATATCGACATTCCGATAAACACTTTATATTCAACCGATAAGGTTACTCTTACAAGCGGGGTTTCTTATCACGCGGTAATTGAAGCAATAGACGATAAAGCGGTTATTACAGTAAGCGGCGGCTCACTTCAAAGCAATTACGTTTGCGAATTTAACGGTATTACCAATTTGGGCAACGGAAAAATCGGTCTGTTTACCAACAATACTTTATTGTCGGTAGATAACGTTTCGGTTGAACTTGCGAACGGCGGTAAATTTGTTGACGGCGTAGTTGAATATAATCTATTTGGCGATGAATATGCCGGAACTTTTGAAATTGAAGACCTCGGCAACGGTAATTTATTGGGCTACGGCTATAATTTCGTCGGCAAATCAAACAACAACGGTCTTACTTTTAGCGATACTTCTGTTACTGATTCTTCAACCTACTGTGACGGTGCTTATCCGAGCATAATCAAACTCCATAACGGAAAATACATAAGAGTAAATTCAAAATTCGAGGTGTATTCTTCCGATAACAACACATCTACCTGGACAAAGATTTGTAATGCGGTTACAAAATACACAGATAATTACAACCGTGTATTTAAGATATTCCATACAAATTCGCTGACCGAAGTCAAACTTTCAGACCAAGCGTACAGACTGTTCTTGCCGGTAAGTGTAAGACTTTACAAGAGCACTAATACTACTACGTCTTCGGGTCATTATACGGAAGTTTGGTACAGTGATGACGGCGGTGTAACTTGGAATGTTTCTTCGACTGATACACGCGATATACTTTATAACTGCAATAATTCAACGTCATGGGCCGAAAGTAAGATTATCAAATGCAGTGACGGAACGCTCAGAATGTACTATTCAAGAAACACGCTCGGTTGCGTTCAGTATACTGAATCTTATGATAACGGTGTAACTTGGCGCGGACTTTACCAAGTTCCCGAAATGCAATGTGCTATGTCGAGTTTCTCTATTTTCAAAGATGAGTCATCATCGGCAGGGGATACCGACTACTATATGGTCTTTGTAAATAACAACCCCATACTTTTGGGCTCTGTGTTCTCAAGAACAAGGTTATCACTTGCAAAATCAACCGACGGTAAAACCTGGAAGTTTGTTTGCGATATAGAGAATATGGAAGAAGAGGTTTACAGTTATGACCTTACGGTTACCACACCGCTGTTTCAAATCGTAGACCCGAGCATTACGGTTTCAAATGATTATATTTATGTCACCTACGGTTGCTCAATCGGCTCTGTGTATGACGGTGCTTCGGGCTATCACAATGCTCAACACATTAAATTTGTAAGATTAACTAAAAATAAACTTACGACAAGTGATTGGGATGCTTCAAATATCAGCAATATGCTCTTTACAAAGAAAATTGAACTGATTTCTTCGCCCAAAACTTCATTTAGTAAAGGCGGTACATTTGAATATTCAGGTGGAACAATAAAAGTCACTTTGCTTGACGGAACAACGAAGCAGTTTGATACTGCGCGGCTCTATTGTGCCAAAGTGCCTGATATGAGTACCGCGGGAACAAAATCCGTAACTCTTTATGACCGAAACGGATTCTCTGTAACTTATACCGTAACGGTATCTTAAATAACATTTTCAATCGTTGAACGGAGGAAAATTATGAAAAGAAAAACTATTAAAATTGCTGCATTACTCACGGCTATGCTCATCATCAGCGGATGTCTGTCAGTTTTGAACTTTATTGATATTTCAGCTGACTCTGCAAACGTTGTGCTCTTCAGCGAGAATTTTGATGCGCATAAGGATTATTCTACTAATCACGGCGGCTCAAAAACACTGTTTATAAACGACGGTTGGACTACAAACGTCACTTTCACCAACACGCTTGCCGGTTATGCTGATAGCGGTGCTTTTGCGGTACCGTTCGGTGTTTCAGCGTTTTACTTTACAAATACCAAGGCGAGTTATCAAAATCACATAATTGATTGTGATATCAATTTTGCCGTAACCGCTCCAAACGCGCAGTATACAACTGCTATTTTAGGTGGTGCTACTGATGAAAAGGGTACGGGTGCATACGGTATTAAAATCTATATGACCGCCGATAACAAGATAAGAGAAATTGATATTGTCAATAAACTTACTATTGTTACAGCAGGTACGGGTGACGTTGTAAAATGGGTTCCTACAGCTGCCAACAGACCGTCGGTTACCGGAACTACGGTACACGTAACAATTACGTTTAATAATACAGATCTGACCGCAAAAATAAAATACGGCACTTCAACACAAAGTCTTAATTACACTATGCCTGCCGCCGTTTCGGGTTATCCCTCAATTTATACCAACTGTTCGGCTTTAACCGCAGGCGGAGTAACTTATGATAATTTTACTGTTTCGCAACCTGCCGCCGACCCCGAATTCAACGACGACTTTGAAAGCGAAGACAACCCCACTAAAAAAGGTTGGAATTACAGCAGTACTTACGGTACCAAAGAAAACGGTAAGTTTACACTTAATCCGGGCAAGATGATGTATACAAAGAATGTTTCAGGCAGCACAACATGGGGAGATTATGCGCTTGAAGCCGATGTGAAAATTGCTGATGGCACTAATGCGTCAACCGTTGCCGCACGTATTGTTTCCCATGCAACAACCGTTGCGAATGACGGCTATGAGTTCGGTTTAACCGTTGAATCCGCGAAGTCGTATTTGCAACTTTATAAGCGCGGTGTGAGCGGCGGTAAAATCAACGGCAAGGATATGAAGTTTGATTTTGACGTTAAAAAGGGAACTGTATATCACCTTAAACTTATAATCAGCGGCAGCCGTATAATTGCTTATTGCGATGATGAACAAATATTTGATGTAGTTGATACGTCTGATCCATATACCGTCGGTTTCGCAGGTATTCGTTCGGTCGGCTCGGAGCTTGCAGCAGTGTTTGATAATGTTGTTGTAAGAAAAGTTGTTGCCGATGATTTAAAATACGTTTATCCCGAAGGATATTACTATTCGGATGACTTTTTAACAGATACAAGTCTTATAAACCTTGGTTGGAAAAGTGATACAGGTGCGAAAGACACTAAAACCGGTATACTTAAATTCCCTGAAAACACCAGCAACTACTTAACAGGAATAAC